>JAPLSD010000301.1 GCA_026398835.1 Pseudomonas sp. | reverse complement strand
GATCAGATTGACGCTGCGCCCGGCGACCCGGCGCAACAGGGTGTGCAGGCGAGCGGCCAGTTCACGCAGGTCGAAGGGCTTGAGCAGGTAGTCATCGGCACCGGCCTGCAAGCCGTCGACCCGATCGGTCACCGAATCGCGGGCGGTGAGAATCAGCACCGGCAGCTCCAGCCCTTGATGACGCAGCTGCTGCAACAGCTTCAGGCCGTCCTCGTCCGGCAGACCGAGGTCGAGCACCATCACGTCGAACTCTGCCACGCGCAGCATCGCCCGCGCGGCCGCCGCCGTGGCGACGTGTTCCACCGTCAGGCCTTGGGCAGTGAGACCGGCGACAATGCCGCTGGCGATCAGCTCATCATCTTCACAGACAAGTACGTGCATGGTGAGACCTGTAGAAAAGCGTTGATTAGGACCGTACCGGATTAAGCGGGCATTATGCCCTGCCCCCTGCAAACATTAGGAAAAGTCCTACAACCCAACGATAGACGGGTTAATCACCGGTTAATCGCCGACACCCATTGTGCTCATCAACTGCACCGTTCTAAGGCTTTATTTCATGCGTCGACTGTTTGTTTTCTTTTTTATGCTTATCTCGGGCCTGGCTCAAGCGGGACCGAATCCGTTCGACACCAAACCCGATTTCCTGCCGGTCGGCAAAGCCTTCATGTTCACCTCTGAACGGCTTGAGTCGGGTGAAACCCAACTCTTTTGGCAAATTGCCGACGGCTATTACCTTTACCAGCAACGACTGAAACTCAACGGTTTGCCCGACGCACAAAATCCACCGCTGCCCAAGGGTGAAGCCCACAGCGATGAATTCTTCGGCGAACAACAGGTCTATCGCCAAGGCCTGGAACTGCGGATCCCGGCGGGAGCCAGCGGCCAGATCAAGGTCGGTTTTCAGGGCTGCGCCGATGCCGGTTTGTGTTATCCGCCGCAAACCGAGGTCGTCGACCTGGGTGGCAGCACGACGGTAGCAAACGCAACGCAAGCACCGGATCAAGCACTTGCCAGTGGCCTGCAACAACGCGCCCTAGGCTGGAGCCTGTTGGTGTTTTTCGGCCTGGGCCTTCTGCTGGCGTTCACCCCGTGTTCATTGCCGATGTTGCCGATTCTGGCCGGGTTGATCGTCGGCAGTGGCGCCAGCCCCAAGCGCGGTTTTGCCCTGGCCAGCAGTTACGTGGTCAGCATGGCGCTGGTGTACGCCGCAATGGGTGTTCTCGCCGCCCTGCTCGGCGCCAACTTGCCGGCGCTGTTGCAGCAACCCTGGATACTGGGCAGTTTCGCGGCGGTGTTCGTGCTGCTGTCATTGCCGATGTTCGGCTTCTTTGAACTGCAACTGCCAGTCGCAGTGCGTGATCGTCTGGAGAACGTCGGGCGCACACGCCGCGGCGGCAGCCTGATCGGCGCCGGGGTACTGGGAGCCTTGTCCGGTCTGTTGGTGGGCCCGTGCATGACCGCGCCGCTGGCCGGTGCCTTGCTGTACATCGCCCAGAGCGGTAATGCGCTGCATGGCGGGTTGATCCTGTTCGCCATGGGCATCGGCATTGGCGTGCCGCTGTTGCTGCTGGTCACCGTCGGCAATCGCTTCCTGCCCAAGCCCGGCACCTGGATGAACCTGCTCAAGGGCATCTTCGGTTTCCTGTTCCTGGGCACCGCTATCCTGATGCTTCGCCCAGTGCTCGATGAGTCGCTGTGGATCGGTTTGTGGGGCGCGTTGTTGCTGATCATGGCCTATGCCGGTTGGCGGCAAACCGCTGGCTACGGGCACGCCACCCATGTGTTCGGCGCGAGTTCGGTGCTGTTCGGATTGTGGGGCAGCGTATTATTGATCGGTGCCGCTGGAGGTAGCGATGATGTGTGGCGGCCGTTGCAGGTCTACAGCGCCTCACGTTCAGTGAGCGTTGCCGGCGCAACGGCACACGAGGCTTTTATCACCGTCAAAGAGCCTGCCGCGCTACAACGCGAATTGGACACCGCCAAGGCCCAAGGTAAATGGGTGTTGCTGGACTACTACGCGGACTGGTGCGTGTCGTGCAAAATCATGGAAAAACAGGTATTCGCCAAGGCTCACGTATTGGCAGCCCTGAAAGACGTGCACCTGCTGCGCCTGGACGTGACCGCCGACAACACCGCCAGCCGAGAATTACTCAGTCGCTATAAAGTGCCGGGGCCACCGAGTTTGTTATGGATCGGCCCGAATGGTGAAGAACGCCGCGGTCAGCGCATTACCGGTGAGGTCGATGCCCAAACGTTCCTGCAACGCTGGACGATCACCCAGGAAGGCCGCTAATGCTGACCTTTACCATCGGCACGTTTGCCATCGCGCTCAACCATTTGTTGCTGATCAGTGCCCTGGCACTGGCCACGCTGGTGGGTTGGCGTGTCGCCAAGCGCGGTGGCGAGAATCCTGAGTCGGTGCTGTTCAGCCTGTTTCTGTTGGGGATGTTGGCCGCTCGGGTGGGGTTTGTCGTCGCCTACTGGACCCATTACCGTGATGACCTGTGGCAGGTCATCGATGTTCGCGACGGCGGTTTCCTGGCCTGGCCGGGCGTCATCGTCCTGCT
>JAPLSD010000346.1 GCA_026398835.1 Pseudomonas sp. | reverse complement strand
GTACAAAACGCCATGGGCCGAACCGTCTATGAGCATTTGAAGCGACTTGATGTCACCGTGACATGGCAGGAATACCCAATGGGCCACGAAGTGTTACCCGAAGAGATTCGCGACATTGGCGTGTGGTTGGCTGATCGCTTGCGCTGAAAACGAAACAATGTGTAGCCATATGACCAACACACTACGCCGCGCCCGATTCTTGCATTACACTGCCCGGCGTACATTCCTTAACCAATTGATGAGATGACCGTGCTCAAAGCACTCAAGAAAATGTTCGGTAAAAGCGAGGCTGAGCAGCTCGCGCCTGGCTCCATTGCACCTTCCCATACGCCCAGCCACCGCACCGACGATCATCAGCCGGGTCGCGCAGTGTCTGCCGCCGCACCTAAAAAAGAGCCGGTGAGTACAGCTGTCGCCCAACCTGTTGCGGCGCCTGCCTCAGAGCAGCCGCGCAGCGAGACGCCCAAACCTGTGCAACCTCGCCGCGAACGCGCGCCGAAACCGCCAGTCACCCCCTGGAAACTCGAAGACTTCGTCGTCGAACCCCAGGAAGGCAAAACCCGCTTCCACGATTTCAAGCTGTCTCCAGAATTGATGCACGCGATCCAGGACCTGGGTTTCCCGTACTGCACGCCGATCCAGGCACAAGTGCTGGGCTTTACCCTCAAAGGTATGGACGCCATCGGTCGCGCCCAGACCGGCACCGGCAAAACCGCCGCGTTCCTGATCTCGATCATCACCCAGCTGCTGCAAACCCCGCCGCCTAAAGAGCGTTACATGGGTGAGCCACGGGCACTGATCATCGCCCCGACCCGCGAACTGGTCGTCCAGATCGCCAAGGACGCAGCCGATCTGACCAAATACACCGGCCTGAATGTCATGACGTTCGTCGGCGGCATGGACTTCGACAAACAGCTCAAACACCTCGAAGCCCGCCACTGCGACATCCTCGTGGCCACCCCCGGCCGCCTGCTGGACTTCAACCAGCGCGGTGACGTCCACCTCGACATGGTCGAAGTGATGGTGCTCGATGAAGCCGACCGCATGCTCGACATGGGATTCATCCCGCAAGTGCGTCAGATCATTCGCCAGACCCCGCCGAAAAACGAGCGTCAGACACTCCTGTTCTCCGCGACCTTCACCGAAGACGTGATGAACCTGGCCAAGCAGTGGACCACCGACCCCGCCATCGTCGAAATCGAAGCGATCAACGTTGCCAGCGACATGGTCGAGCAGCACATCTATGCCGTCGCCGGCAGCGATAAATACAAGCTGCTCTACAACCTGGTGAACGACAACGGCTGGGAACGGGTGATGGTCTTCGCTAACCGCAAGGATGAAGTGCGGCGCATCGAAGAACGTCTGGTGCGTGACGGCGTCAACGCGGCACAGCTCTCCGGCGACGTGCCGCAGCACAAACGCATCAAGACCCTGGAAGGCTTTCGCGAAGGCAAGATCCGCGTACTGGTCGCCACCGATGTCGCCGGCCGCGGGATTCACATCGACGGCATCAGCCACGTGATCAACTTCACCCTGCCGGAAATGCCGGACGATTATGTCCACCGCATCGGCCGTACCGGTCGGGCTGGCGCCAGTGGTGTCTCGATCAGCTTTGCCGGTGAGGATGACTCCTACCAGCTACCGTCTATCGAGGCGCTGCTGGGTCGCAAGATTAGTTGCGAAACGCCACCG
>JAPLSD010000432.1 GCA_026398835.1 Pseudomonas sp. | reverse complement strand
CCGCCAGTTCCGCGCGCTGCGCATCGCTCATCGGCAAATGTGCCAGATACTCGGCAAGAGTCTCTGGCTGTACTTGGGAATTACTCATCGGCAGGCAACTGGTAGCTCCAGGTCTCGGTCAAGACTTGTTCAGTTTTTACCGATTCCGGTGTGGCTGGGGTCGCTTCGGCAGCAGCAGGCTGCTTGGCGTCTTGTTCTTTCTTTTGCTTCTCTTGCTTCTCTTGCTTCTCTTGCTTCTCTTGCTTCTCTTGCTTCTCTTGCTGCTTGGCGGCGACCTTCTCGGCCTTGGCAACGGAAGAATTGGCCGTCGCAGCCGAAGCTTTGACTGGCTCGGGGGCAACAATGTTCTGGACCAGTGCGGCACGCATTTCAGTGGACTTGCTCGGGTCCTTGATCTTCATGCGCAAGGTCAGGCGCCAGCCTTGGGTCTCTGGATTATAGCGAACACTATTTTCCACCAGTTCGGCATTGTCGCCAACGCTGACCTGACTATGAACCGGCGCATCTTCGGGCAGAGCCTTGAGGGACGGGCCTTCGAAGTCCACCAGATAAGCGACGCTGCCGTCCGGCTGACGGATCAGGTTGGACTGCTTCACGTCACCGGTAGAGCGCAGGGTCTGCTGGACCCAGGCGCTATCGGCCGGATGCAATGCAGCTTCGTCGATGGTCCAGTGCAGGCGGTAGGCGAAGTCCAGCGGCTGGCCTGGCTCAGGAAGTTTTTCCGGGCTCCAGAAAGCAACGATGTTGTCATTGGTTTCGTCGGCGGTCGGAATCTCCACCAGATCGACAGAACCTTTACCCCAGTCGCCTTCTGGCTCGATCCAGGCACTTGGGCGCTTGTCGTAGCGGTCGTCGAGGTCTTCGTAGTGGCTGAAGTCACGACCACGTTGCAGCAGGCCGAAACCACGCGGATTTTCCACCGAGAAGTTGCTCACGGCCAGGTGTTTCGGGTTGTTCAGCGGACGCCAGATCCATTCGCCATTGCCGGCATGAATCGACAGACCGCTGGAGTCGTGCAGTTCGCGACGGTAGTTGAGCACTTTTGACGGCTGGTTGGCGCCGAACAGGAACATGCTGGTCAGCGGTGCAATACCGAGCTTGTTGACCTTGTCACGCAGGAACACCTGCGCCTTGACGTCGACGATGGTGTCGCTGCCCGGACGCAGGATCAACCGGTAAGCGCCGGTCGCACGTGGCGAATCCAGCAGGGCGAAGATCACCAGCTGCTTGTCGGTCGGCTTGGGTTGCTCAATCCAGAACTCGGTGAAGCGCGGAAACTCTTCGCCGGACGGCAGTGCGGTGTCGATGCCCAGGCCGCGTGCGGACAAGCCATAGGTATGACCTTTACCGACGACGCGGAAGTAGCTCGCGCCGAGCATGGTCATGATCTCGTCTTGCTTGTCTGCCTTGTTGATCGGGTACAGCACACGGAAACCGGCATAACCCAGTTGTTCGGTGGCCTTTGGATCGACTTTGAGGTCGCCGAAATCGAAACGACTCGGGTCGTACTTGATCTCTTGAACGTTACTGGCCGTGATTTCGTTGATCTTCACCGGCGTGTCGAAGTGCATGCCCTGGTGATAGAACGACAACTTGAACTGGGTTTTCTCGTCGGCCCATTCGGCTTTTTCGGTGCGGAAACGAATTTTTTGGTAATCCGCGAATTTCATTTCGCGTAATTCGTTCGGCAGGTTACTGCGCGGGGCTTCGTACTTTTGCCCGGCCAGCTCTTTTGCCTTGGCCGATACATCATCCAGATTGAATGCCCAAAGCTG
>JAPLSD010000596.1 GCA_026398835.1 Pseudomonas sp. | reverse complement strand
TGGGAGAAGTGGGTCATGGTTATTTCAGCCCGAGCGGGTGATCGAAGAGGGGTGACTGCGACCCTGGGGTCGCAGTCGGCACAGGTCTATCGAGTGCGCAAAAACTCCACGCATGACTGATTGAACAGCTCACGGTGTTCAACCTGGACCCAGTGTCCGCAGCGGTTGAGCATGATAAAGCGCGCATTGGGGGCGTGCTTCAGCACTTTCAGCGCGCCGCTGGCCGGGTTGAAGTTGTCGTCGGTCCCCCAGAAACCAAGGATAGGGGCTTGCAGCTCTTCGAGGCGCTCAGTCATGTTCGGCACCATCATCGTGCTGAACAGGTTGCGTGGCTGATGCACGGCCACCGCAACGCGCTCGGCGAGCAGTTTGTCGTCCAGCTGCGAGCTGTCGAACAGTTGCAGGCTCATGATCTGGCGCATTTGCTCGATGCCCAAGGGGCCAGCGTTATACAGCTCGACCATACGCTGGATGCCCACCATCTTGAAGTAGGTTTCGCGGTCTTCGACGCCTCCGGGTGCCATCAGGATCAGCTTCTCTACGCACTCGGGTTCGGCCAGGGCCAGCCCCAGAGCAATGGCCCCGCCCAAGGAGTTGCCAAGCAAGGTGCAACGCTTGATCCCGACTGCCTTGAGAAAGCCGGACATGGCGTTGACGAAAAACTCGAGGTTGTACTGTGCATCTTCCGGTTTGTCCGAGCGGCCGAAACCGGGCAGGTCGACCACCAGGTTGCGAAAGCCCGCTGCGGCAAATTGCGGGTAGTTGCCTTTGAAATTGCTGAAGCCGCTGGCACCCGGGCCGCTGCCGTGCAGCCACAGCACCACCGGGCCGCTGCCTTCATCAAGAAAATGCAGGCGCAGGCCGTTGTCCAGTGTGACGAAATGGCCAATGGGTAGGGGCAGGTCTTGCTCAATCATTATTCAATCTCCAAGGGTCAGACCGTAGCGGATTGCGCCACTGCCACGGTCGCTGCAGCAGGTTCGGTGGGGCGGGTCATTTGGGCGCGATAGCGCGGCAGCGCCAGACACAGGAAGACCGAAGCCAGCGCCAGCAGTGAAATCGACGACGCCAACGCATAGCGCAGGGCTTCAGCGCCCAGGGTCGGGGCAAAGTAATCGCTGAGCATGCCGATCAGCAGCGGCCCGATGCCGACGCCGAGCAGGGTCATGGACATCACGAAAATCGCCGTGGCCTGAGCCAGGCGGGTGGCCGGGAACAGGTGCGAAATCGCACCCAGGCACGGCGTTGCCCACCAGGTGCCAAAGAAGGCGAACACGCTGTAAAAGATGAACGCCTGGGGTACGGGAATGGCGCCGATATGGAACGCGATCCCCGTTGGCCAGAGGAAGTAAGCCAGGGCGAAAGGAATGCTGATCAAGGTGCCCAGCAGTGGCACGCCGATTTGCCAGCCGGCATCACGACGCGTCAAGCGGTCAGAAAGAATGCCGCAGGTCAGGGTACCGATGGCGGCGCCGGCGCCACCGACTACCCCGACCAGCAATCCGGCATTTTGCAGGCTCAGACCGTGGGAGCGAATCAGAAAGCTGGGACTCCAGGTTCCGATGGCGTAGCCGGCGATCGCCGCAGAGCCGCCAGTGAGGACGATCCACAGGAAGGATGGGGTCTGGAGCAGCAAACCCATGGTGCTGCGCCAGTCCTCACGGCCCGCCTCAGGCGAGGCCACACGTTGCGCTGGTTTTGGCGCTCGGACCGTGAACATCAGCAGCAGGCCAAGCAGGATCCCAGGTGCGCCGATGACGACGAAGGCGAAGCGCCAGCCGTAGTGTTGGGCGATCCAGCCGCCCAACCCCAGACCAAAAACCGCGCCGAGGCTGGAGCCCAGCATCAGCACCGATAGCGCCGTCGACCGACGCTCGGGTGGGTAGAGGTCGGAGACCATGGCCATTGAGGGTGCCGTGCCGCCCGCTTCACCAATCGCCACCCCGATCCGGGCCACCACCAGCATCAGGAAACTGGTTGCCAGACCGCAGAACATGGTCATCAGGCTCCAGGCGATACAGGCCAGAGCAATGACCGGCTTACGCCCGATCCGGTCCGAGAGTCGCCCCAGCGGAAAGCCGAACAGGGTGTAGAACACCGCAAACGTGACACCGGAAAGCAGACCGATGCCCGTGTCGGAAATACCGAATTCGGCTTTCACCGGCTCAATCAGTATCGCCATCAGCAGGCGGTCGATGTAATTGAAGATGTAGATGGCGGCCAGTACGAACAATGCGTAGTGGGTCCGCCAGGTGGGGCGCAGAGGTGAGTTCACAGCGGGTACTCCCGGTCTTGTTCTAGTGGGCAGGATCATCGCCAGGTGCCGTACAACCGACATCGTCCATTCAGACCACTCCCAGATACCCGGGCCTTAGTCCCATCGGACGATGTTGTTCTTTTTTGCGCGGTCAATGATTGCTTCCGTACTCCACCGTAAGCCGTCCAGCGCTGCGGAGGGACTGGATTCTGGCATGCGGGAGAAGCTTGATGAAGTTGTTGAACAAAGTCGCATTTGTCACGGGTGCCGGGCAGGGCATGGGCCAGGCGATTGTCCGCCATTTTGCTGAGCAAGGCGCGCTGGTGGTGGCGGCCGATATCAACCTGGAGGCGGCTCGGCAGGCGGTCGAAGGCTTTGGCGAAAAAGCCCTGGCGGTCCTCTGCAACGTGGCTGACAGCGACTCGGTGGCCACCGCCATGGCGACAGTCGAAGCGCGTTTTGGGCGGCTCGACATTCTGGTCAACAACGCGGGCGTCGGCTCCATTGATACGTTCACAGAGACCCCGGATGAGCATTGGCACCGAGTGATCGGGGTCAACCTGACAGGCGCTTTTTTCTGCAGCCGCGAAGCCGTCAAGTTGATGCTCAAGGCCGGCACACCCGGGTCGGTGATCAACATTTCCAGTACCGCCGCCCTGACCGGCGAAGGGCCGAGCCATTACTGCGCCGCCAAAGCCGGGGTGATGGGTCTGACCCGCAGCATGGCACGGGAACTGGCGGCCAGCGGCATTCGAGTGAACACCCTCGTCCCGGGGCCGACCAATACCCCAATGATGGCCGGCATTCCGGACGACTGGATGCAGACGATGCTCAAGGCCATTCCTTTGGGGCGCATGGGTGAAACCGACGAGATCGCCCGGGTTGCGGCGTTTCTGGCCAGTGAAGACGCCGGGTTCATTACCGGGCAGAACCTGGCGGTGAACGGCGGCATGGCCTTTATCTGAATGTTTTTCACACCCTCCGGGAGCGCGCAATGAGCACACGTCTGCAAGGAAAAATCGCCTTTATCAGTGGTGCAGGTTCAGGTATCGGCGCGGCCACGGCCCTGCGTTTTGCCGAGGAGGGCGCCACCGTGGTGCTCTGCGGTCGGCGGATTGAACCCTTGCAGGCGGTGGCTGCGTTGATTCAAGAGGCCGGTGGCGACGCCGAGTGTGAAGTGGCGGACGTCAGTAACGAAGACGCCTATGTCGGCGCCATTGCTGCCGCCGCCAAGCGCCACGGCCGGCTCGACATCCTGGTGAATAACGCCATGGCTTACAGCTGGGGCGCGATCGACAACACCTCGACCCGTGACTGGCATTCGAATTTCACCACGACGGTCGACGGCACGTTCTGGGGTACTCGCACGGCGATGGGCCTGATGCGCGCTCAGGGCAGTGGCTCGATCATCAATATCGCATCGATCTGTGGCCTGTTCGGCACGCCGTGGATGGCCGGCTACTCGGCAGCCAAAGCGGCCGTGATCAACTTCAGCCGGGCAGCTGCCTCTGAAGGTGCCAGCCACAACATTCGCTGCAACGTAGTCATTCCGGGAGTGGTGGATACCCCGGCCACCGCCGGCATGCTCGCCGACGAAAAGACCCGCC
>JAPLSD010000456.1 GCA_026398835.1 Pseudomonas sp. | reverse complement strand
CGTTTTTCGTTGAGTGTTATCCATGCAAATTGCTTTGGCGCCCATGGAGGGGTTGGTCGACAACATCCTGCGGGACGTGTTGACCCAGGTCGGCGGTATCGATTGGTGCGTGACCGAATTCATCCGCATCAACGATCGCCTGCTGACCCCGGCTTATTTCCACAAGCTGGCCCCTGAGTTGCTCCACGGTGCGAAAACCGCTTCCGGCGTGCCGTTGCGCGTGCAATTGCTCGGCTCCGACCCCGTATGCCTGGCGGAAAACGCCGCACTGGCCTGCGAGTTGGGCTCGCAAGTCATCGACCTGAACTTCGGCTGCCCGGCCAAGACCGTCAACAAGTCTCGCGGCGGGGCAGTGCTGCTCAAAGAGCCGGAACTGCTGAACGCTATCGTCGCCGAAGTCCGTCGCGCGGTGCCTGCGCATATCCCGGTTACCGCCAAGATGCGCCTGGGCTTCGATAGTCCGGACGGTGCACTGGTGTGTGCCACGGCTCTGGCTGAGGGCGGGGCTGCACACATCGTAGTGCATGCACGGACCAAGACTGACGGCTACAAGCCCCCAGCCCATTGGGAGTGGATTCCACGGGTCCAGGAAGTGGTCAAAGTGCCAGTGTTTGCCAATGGCGATATCTGGAGTGTCGAAGACTGGCGCCGCTGCCGCGAGATCAGCGGTGTCGAAGACATCATGCTTGGTCGCGGTCTGGTGTCGCGTCCGGATCTGGCGCGGCAGATTGCGGCAGCGCGGGCTGGTGAAGAGATTGTCGAGATGTCTTGGGCCGATCTGCAGCCGATGCTTCAGGAGTTCTGGGCACAAGCCGTCGCACAACTGACGCCACGTTCGGCGCCGGGCCGTTTGAAGCAGTGGCTGGCGATGCTGACACGTAATTACCCTGAAGCGGTTGAGCTGTTCACGGCGATGCGCCGGGAAACCGATCTGGATCAGGTCGGGCGTTTGCTGGGCGTTCAGCGCACCGAAGCGGCCTGAAATTTCCCCGATCAACGGGACGGAAAAGCCGGCCTTGCAACACTAAAACCGCTGTAAAAAAGGGCGTCACATCGACGCCCTTTTTTGTACCCGCTATTTGAGCAGCTTCTTGAACTCTTCCAATGGCAGCGGCCGGCTATGCAGGTATCCCTGATACAAATGACAGCCCAGACCTTGCAGGAACTCAAGCTGCTCCGAGGTTTCCACGCCTTCGGCGATCACTGCCAGATCGAGGCTGAGGGCCATGGCGACGATGGCGCGGATGATTTCCGCGTCGTTCGGGTCAGTCGTGGAGTCGCGGACGAAGGACTGATCGATCTTTAGAGCATCTACGGGTAGACGCTTGAGGTAGGTCAGCGAAGAGTAGCCGGTCCCGAAATCGTCCATGGCAAAGCTCACACCGAGCTTTTTCAAACGACGCATTTTGTTGACGGTGTCGTCGAGGTTCTGGATCACTATCCCTTCGGTGATCTCCAGTTTCAATAGCGAGCAGGGCAGTTGTTGGTTGCTCAAGCTGCGTTCGATTCGTTCGACGAAGTCGTTCTGGCGAAACTGCCGTGGGCTGATATTCACGCAGAGGCTGAAGTCGAGCGGGTCGATCCGGCCTTCGTCTATCAGTTGGCGGAAAGCCTGGCAGGCCTCATCGAGAATCCAGGTGCCGACCTCCAGGATCAGCCCGCTTTCTTCCAATACTTTGATGAACTCCGTGGGGGGTTGCGCACCCAGTTCGGGGTGTTGCCAGCGAACCAGTGCTTCGGCGCCCACAATGCGGTCGTTGCGGGCATCGATTTGCGGCTGGAAGTGCACGCTGAACTCGCCTCGTGAGAGGGCAAGGCGCAGGTCGGTTTCCATGCGCAATCGCTCGCTGGCAGCTTTTTGCATGGTGCTGTGGAACATCTGCGTGGTATTGCGCCCTGAATCTTTGGCGCGGTACAGCGCGATGTCCGCGCGCTTGAGCAGGTCGGCCGGGGTTGAGCCGTGATCGGGAATCAAGGCGATACCGATGCTTGGCGTGACTTGTAGCCGTTGACCGTCGAGGAACATCGGTTCAGACAGCAACTCGCGCAAGGTGTCGGCCAGCTCCCGGACTTGATCGCTGACTTCGTTGCGCGAGCCTTCCAGTCCGCTGAGCAAGACCACGAACTCGTCGCCGCCAAGGCGCGCAACGGTGTCTTCCATGCGCACGCTGGCCTCAAGCCGGGCGGTGATGATTTTCAGCACCGTATCGCCCACCGGGTGGCCGAGGGAGTCGTTGATGTGCTTGAAGTGATCGAGGTCGAGGAACAGCAGGGCGCCACGCAGGCTGTGTCGTTTGAGCAGCGCGATCTGCTGGCTCAGTCGGTCCATCAGCAATGCGCGGTTGGGCAGGTTGGTCAGGGGGTCGTGGTAGGCCAGATGGCGGATTTGCGCCTCGGCATTTTTCAGCAGGCTGACGTCGCGCGCCGTCAGTAGCAGGCACGGAGTTTCATTCAGGGTGATGGGCTCGACCGAAACCTCGACCGTGAGAATATCCCCGCGTTTGTTGCGGCCGAGCATATCCAGGTGATGAACCCGGCCTTTTATCTTCAATTCGGCGAGCAAGGTCGAGCGCTGTTTCTCTTCGGCCCAAATACCGACTTGATACACGGTGCGCCCGATCACCTCGTCCGCGCGGTAGCCGGTCAGTCGACAGAAACCGTCATTGACTTCCAGGTAGCGTCCGGTGTCGCGTTCGGTGATGGTGATGGCGTCGGGGCTGGAGTGAAAGGCCTTGGCGAACTTCTCTTCACTGGCCTTGAGCGCGGCCTCGGAGCGTTGTTGTTGGGTGATGTCGCGCAATGTGGTGACGATGCAAGGCTGGTCGCCGACGCTGATCTGGCGACTCGAGATCACGCAGGTCAAGGCTTGCCCGTCTTTGTGATGAACCACCACCGCGACATTGTTCAGCGCCTGCTCGCGGATGACTTGCTCGATGCGTTGTCGGCGCTTCGCCGAGTCGTCCCAAAGCCCGATCTCATCAGCGCTGCGGTCCATGACATCGGCGGCGGTCCAGCCAAATGTCTGGGTAAAGCTGGAGTTGATCTCGATGAACTGGCCGGTGTCCTGGCGTGTCACGCAAATCGGGTCCGGGCTGACCTGGAACAGGCTGGCGAATTTCTCTTCGGAGGTGATCAGGCGTTGCTCGCGCTCAACCTGGTCGGTGATGTCCAGCAAGGTGCCGGCCATGCGCAACGGATTGCCATCTTCGTCGCGGTAGAGCCGGGCACGGCTTTCCAGGTAGCGCGAGCTGCCGTCTGCCAGCTGCACGCGATAGGTCAACTGATAGTTGCCGGCCGGTCCCTCCCGCAGGCTGCGGTAGGCATTGCGCATGCCGTCGCGCTCTTCACCGGGGACGCCTTCAAAAAAATCATCGAAGGGCTCGTGAAAAGGCTTGGGATCCAGGCCATGAAGCTGTGCGGCGCGTGCCGAGCCATACAGCATACCGCTGGGAATGTGCCAGTCCCAGGTGCCCAGCTGGGCGGAATCCAGTGCCAGGTCAAGGCGCTCCTGGCTGTCTTTCAAGGCTAGCTCGGCGTTTTTGCGTTCGCTGGTGTCGAGGAAGGTGCTGAGCAGATAAGGCTGACCCTCCAGCTCGACCTTTTGCGCGCTGAGAATGCCGTCGTGGATTTGCCCGCTGCTGGCACGAAACTGCACCTCCATGTTGATCAGTTCGCCTTTGGCTTTAGTCGCCTTGATCAGCTGGGTGCGCTGTTCAGGATCGACCCAGAGGCCGAGTTCAAGCGTTGTGCGGCCGATTGCATCTTGTACCGGCCAGCCAAACAGACTTTCGAAATATTGATTGGCCTCGCTGATCAGACCGTCTTCCTGACGGGTCAGCAGCACCATGTTAGGGCACAGATGAAACAGCGTGGCGAAGCGTTTTTCCGAGCTGCTCAAGGCCTGTTCGCGCTGGCGTTGATGGGTGATTTCGCGGATCACGCCGATCATTCGCGGTTTGCCGTTCTTGTCCGGCAGCAGGCTGCCGTTGATCTCCAGCCAATGCAGGCTACCGTCCGGCCAGCGGATTCGGTGATGCATCGCCTGCTCCAATGGCGCTCCAGCGACCACGGCCTTGAAGGCGCGCATGGCTTTGGCCCGATCCTCGACGGGCAGCAGATCCAGATATTCCAGGTCGGTTGGCAGTGGTTGCCGCGGGTCGAAGCCAAACAGCGCCTGCGTGCCGCGTGACCAGCTGATTTGCCCGCGTTCTATGTCCCAATACCAGGCACCCAGGTGCGCGCCGTTCAGCGCGGCGAGCAACTGTGGGGCGCTTTCCCAGCTCTGTTCCGACGTTTTTGGGTCGAGTGCCCGAATACGCGGCATAGGGGGAGTGCGAGTGCGATCAGCGGGTTTGTGCATTGGCAGCAGGCCTTAGGCTGAATAGGGCATTTAGCACGAGGGTTCCAGACAATAGCGGGTTAGCACAACTCATGCCTAGATCCCTGGCAAATCGATTTGTGCATCCAGTAAGGCCATGAAAGCCCGCGCAGCATTCGACAGCGTCCGTTCGGTGTGCAGGATATAGCCTAGCTGGCGAGTGAGTTGTATGCCCGGTAAAGGAATGCGCGCCACCTGATCGTCGAGCATAGTGCGCGGTAAAACACTCCAGGCCAGACCGATGGAGACCATCATCTTGATGGTTTCCAGATAGTTGGTGCTCATGGCGATATTCGGCGTCAATCCCTGAGCTTCGAACAGACGCTGGACAATATGGTGGGTAAAGGTGTTGCCGCCAGGAAATACCGCCGGATGCAGGGCAATGTCGGCCAGGCTGACCGGACCATTGCTGACCAGCGGATGCTCCGGTGCGGCAACGAAGTCCAGCGGGTCATCCCAGACCGGCGTCGCCCTCACCAGTGCATGCGGCTCCGGTGCAAGCGTGATCACCGCCAGTTCGGCGCGGCCATGGAGGATTTCTTCGTAGGCGACTTCCGAATCGAGGAACTGAATATCGAGCGCTACCTCTGGATAGCGTCGGGTAAAGGCCCGCAACAACGGCGGCAGGCGGTGCAGGCCAATGTGGTGACTGGTGGCCAGGGTCAGCCGACCGGTGACCTCGCCGGTGAGGTTGGTGAGGGCTCGGCGGGTGTCATCCAGCACGTTGAGGATCTGATAGGCCCGGGGCAACAGGGCGCGCCCGGCTTCAGTCAGGCTGACTTCCCGGCCCAGACGGTCGAACAATCGCACCTTGAGTTGCTGCTCCAGCCCGGCGATGCGTTTGCTGATCGCAGGCTGCGTCAGGTGCAGGCGTTCGCCGGCACCGGAGAAGCTGCCGGTCTCGGCGATCGCGATAAAAGCATTAAGGTTTGCCAGGTCCATGGTTGTATTCCAGATGGTTATCCAAAGCATGAAAAATATGAATTTGAGTTATTTAATGTAACGCCATAGGATCGACCTCACAAGCCAAGGGGTTATTGAGATGCCTCAAAACCCACGGCATAGAAACAAGCTGATGAGGACCGTCTGATGGCCGGCAAAACGCTGTACGACAAGCTCTGGGATTCGCATTTGGTTAAGCAGCGCGACGATGGCTCGGCGCTGATTTACATCGATCGTCACATCATTCATGAAGTGACCTCGCCACAAGCCTTTGAAGGCCTGCGTCTGGCCGGGCGCAAGCCTTGGCGCATCGATACCAACATTGCGACCCCGGACCACAACGTACCGACCACCCCGGAGCGTAAAGGCGGCATCGACGCCATCGTCGACCAGGTCTCGCGTTTGCAGGTTCAGACCCTTGATGACAACTGTGACGAATATGGCATCGTCGAATTCAAGATGAACGACATCCGCCAAGGCATCGTTCACGTCATTGGCCCGGAGCAGGGTGCAACCTTGCCGGGCATGACCGTCGTCTGCGGCGACTCCCACACCTCGACCCACGGCGCATTTGGTGCCCTGGCTCACGGGATCGGCACTTCCGAGGTCGAGCATGTGCTCGCCACTCAGTGCCTGGTTGCGAAAAAAATGAAGAACATGCTGGTTTCTGTTGACGGCCAATTGCCGTTCGGCGTGACCGCCAAGGACATCGTTCTCGCGGTGATCGGCAAGATCGGCACTGCCGGCGGCAACGGCCATGCCATCGAGTTCGCTGGTAGCGCGATTCGTGATTTGTCCGTCGAAGGCCGCATGACCATCTGCAACATGTCCATCGAAGCCGGTGCACGGGTGGGGTTGGTTGCGGCGGACGAAAAGACTGTCGCTTACGTCAAGGGCCGTCCGTTTGCTCCGAAGGGCGCGGAATGGGATTTGGCGGTCGAAGCCTGGAAAGATCTGGTGTCCGACGCCGATGCGAAGTTCGACACCATTGTTGAGCTCGACGCCACTCAGATCAAACCGCAAGTCAGCTGGGGCACGTCTCCTGAAATGGTGCTCGCAGTCGATCAGAACGTACCGGACCCGGCTAAAGAGCCCGATCTGGTGAAGCGTGGCTCGATCGAGCGCGCCTTGAAGTACATGGGTTTGAGCGCCAATCAGGCGATTACCGATATCCAGTTGGACCGTGTGTTCATCGGTTCCTGCACCAACTCGCGGATCGAAGACTTGCGCGCTGCTGCGGTGATCGCCAAGGGCCGTAAAGTGGCCTCGACCATCAAGCAGGCGATCGTGGTCCCGGGCTCGGGTTTGGTGAAGGCGCAGGCTGAACTGGAAGGTCTGGACAAGATTTTCCTCGAGGCTGGTTTCGAGTGGCGTGAACCAGGTTGCTCGATGTGCCTGGCGATGAACCCGGACCGTTTGGAATCGGGCGAGCATTGCGCGTCGACCTCCAACCGTAACTTCGAAGGCCGTCAGGGTGCCGGTGGTCGTACGCACCTGGTCAGCCCGGCCATGGCCGCAGCGGCCGCCGTCAACGGTCGTTTCATCGACGTCCGTGAATTGATCTGAGGAGCGCAGCATGAAAGCTTTTACCCAGCACACTGGTCTTGTCGCGCCTTTGGATCGTGCCAACGTCGACACCGATCAGATCATTCCCAAGCAGTTTCTCAAGTCGATCAAACGCACCGGCTTCGGCCCGAACCTGTTCGATGAGTGGCGTTATCTGGACGTGGGGCAGCCTTATCAGGACAACTCCAAGCGCCCGTTGAACAAGGATTTCGTGCTCAACGCCGAACGTTATCAAGGCGCCAGCGTGTTGCTCGCCCGGGAGAACTTCGGTTGCGGCTCGAGCCGTGAACATGCGCCATGGGCACTGGAAGAATACGGTTTTCGCAGCATCATCGCGCCGAGCTACGCCGACATTTTCTTCAACAACAGCTTCAAGAACGGCTTGCTGCCGATCATCTTGAGCGATGCCGAAGTCGATGAGCTGTTCCAGCAGGTCGAAGCGAATCCTGGCTATCAATTGCAGGTTGATCTGCAAGCGCAGACGGTGACCCGTCCGGACGGCAAGGTCTTGAGCTTTGAAATCGACGCGTTCCGCAAACATTGCCTGCTCAACGGTCTCGACGATATTGGTCTGACCCTGCAGGACGGCGATGCGATTGCCACCTTCGAAGCCAAGCACCGCGCGAGCCAGCCGTGGTTGTTTCGCGACGCATGATTGATTCGAAGTTGTTGTAGGCAGTTCCGGCCTCATCGCGGGCAATCGAGCGTCGACCGGCCGCTCCTACGGGAGCGCCGCATTCCCTTGTAGGGGCCGGGCTTGCCCGCGAGACGTCATCACTGACGATACAAAATTTGAATCCTGTAACACCTAAAAAGGACTCCACCATGACCAGCAACGCCCATAGCCAAGTGGTACAAAAGCAATTCGGTGAACAGGCCGCGGCCTATCTGAGCAGTGCCGTACACGCCCAAGGCACCGAGTTCGCGCTGCTACAGGCCGAGCTGGCTGGTCGTTCCGATGCAAAAGTTCTCGATTTGGGTTGTGGCGCGGGACATGTCAGCTTCCATGTCGCTTCGTTGGTGAATGAGGTAGTGGCTTACGACCTGTCCCAGCAGATGCTCGACGTGGTGTCTGGCGCGGCGGTTGATCGTGGTTTGAACAACGTAACGACAGTGCTGGGCGCCGCTGAGCGTTTGCCGTTCGCCGATGGCGAATTCGATTTCGTCTTCAGCCGTTATTCGGCGCACCATTGGAGCTATCTTGGTCTGGCCCTGCGCGAAGTGCGGCGGGTGCTCAAGCCGGGTGGAGTGGCGGCGTTTATCGATGTGATGTCGCCGGGTAGCCCGTTGTTCGACACGTACCTGCAAAGCGTCGAAGTGCT
>JAPLSD010000423.1 GCA_026398835.1 Pseudomonas sp. | reverse complement strand
GGCAAACCATTGGGTGCTGCTTTGCTGCGCGGTCTTTATCACCGGCATTATTGGGAACTGCCTGTGAAGGAGGGCAACGTGATCCTGATCGTTCCCGCGGATCTCGATCAAACCCTGGATATGGACGGCCTGACCGCCCGAGCCGAGGCCCTCGCGCCGCGACTGGGCTACTCGTTGCAATCGTTGATCAAGGTGATCCGTTCGGCCACCTAGAGACTAGGGGCTTTTGTGGCGAGGGGGCTTCTCAACACCCTTTGAACACCCCCGGCCGCCGCTCCTGCATGGCACGCAAACCTTCCTTCGCGTCTTCGCTGTTCAGCAGCTTCTTGACCAGTGGCGGTAACCCTTGAGTGGCGGCAGTTTCACCTTCAAGGCGTGCCTGACGGGCGGACATCAAGGTGGCCTGAACGCCCAAGGGGGCTTGCCTTGCGATACGTTGGGCCAACTCCAGTGCGCGTGGCATAAGGTCTTCGCTGGCCATCACTTCCTGGACCAACCCTAGCCGCAAGGCTTCATGAGCATCGAACTCATCGCCGGTCAGCAGCCAGCGCATGGCATTGCCCCAGCCGGCGATCTGATGCAGACGCAAGGTGGCGCCCCCGAAAGGGAAGATCCCGCGCTGAACTTCCATTTGCGCGAAGCGCGTATTGCTGGCGCACAAGTTGATATCGGCGGCCAACATCAATTCGATGCCGATGGTCAGACAGTAACCCTGAACGGCGACAATTACCGGCTTACTGACCCTCGGTCCTGCGAATACGCCCCACGGATCGCAGCCACCGGTCGGTGCTTGCCAGCCCTCGGCCAGGGCGGCGCCGACATTCGCCAGATCCAGTCCGGCGGTAAAATGTTCGCCGTGACCGAACACTACCGCTACCCGCGCCTCGGCATTACGTTCGAACTCGCCGTAGGCCAGGCTGAGCTCATTGAGCAGATCGAGGTCGAAGGCATTACGTTTGGCAACGCGGTCCAGGCCGATCAACAGGATGTGACCATGCTGTTCACGGCTGACGCGACTGGGGCTGAGCTGATTCATGGGGCATATCCTGGGGCGGGAAAGGGTGTCTCAGACTGAATGTCTCGGCCTGAAAGATGAACCGTTTAAGCGTTATAACCCACAAGGCCGGGCCTTTAAAAAATAGACGCTTGGAGGATTATCCGCAAAGCCCGTGACAGAGAGGCGTACAGCCGATTTATCTTATAAAAAGTTCTCCCTTTTTTCAGTAATTCCGGTATAGTGCGCGCCGGCCTTTAACCGGGCCACGTTTAGGTACTGCAATTCCCCGAAGCCAGCTTCGGCTGCTTGTTCGCTCTGCGGACTATCCTTGACGTTCCATTCATTCAAACGTTTTCGCAAATCCCCGCCGACAAAGCAGCCAGGGCGACTCTTGAGTCTTACACGGCATGCGCAGCTTTGGAGCATGGGTCTTTGCGGATGCACTAGAGGCAGACCCATGACCCAGGAAACCGGCGGCTTCGCCGCTTTTGATCTTCACCCAAATATTCTTGCAGCCGTCATCGCGACTGGCTATGAAGAGCCTTCGGCTATTCAGCAGCAATCGATCCCGATCATCATGGCCGGTCACGACATGATTGGTCAGGCGCAAACCGGTACGGGTAAAACCGCTGCGTTCGCCCTGCCGATCCTGCACTGCATCGATCCTGCCAAGCGCGAGCCTCAGGCTCTGATCCTGGCCCCAACCCGTGAGTTGGCGCTGCAAGTTGCAACCGCTTTCGAAACTTATGCCAAGCAAATGCCGGGCGTAACTGTTGTGGCTGTCTACGGCGGCGCGCCGATGGGCCCACAACTGAAAGCAATCCGTAATGGCGCACAGATCGTTGTCGCCACTCCGGGCCGTCTGTGCGACCACCTGCGTCGTGACGAAAAAGTTCTCGCTACCGTGAACCACCTGGTTCTCGACGAAGCGGACGAAATGCTCAAGCTGGGCTTCATGGATGACCTGGAAGTTATCTTCAAGGCCATGCCTGCAACCCGTCAGACCGTATTGTTCTCGGCCACTCTGCCGCAGTCGATCCGTGCCATTGCTGAGCGCCATCTGCGCGATCCGAAGCACGTGAAGATCCAGACCAAGACTCAGACCGTTACCGCGATCGAACAGGCTCACCTGTTGGTTCACGCTGACCAGAAGACCTCGGCTGTATTGAGCCTGCTGGAAGTGGAAGATTTCGACGCCCTGATCATGTTCGTACGCACCAAGCAAGCGACCCTGGATCTGGCAAGCGCCCTTGAAGCCAAAGGCTACAAAGCCGCTGCGCTGAACGGTGACATTGCTCAGAACCAACGTGAGCGCGTGATCGAATCCCTCAAGGATGGCCGTCTGGACATCGTTGTGGCGACCGACGTTGCTGCTCGTGGTCTGGACGTTCCGCGTATCACCCACGTATTCAACGTGGACATGCCGTACGACCCAGAGTCCTACGTTCACCGTATCGGCCGTACTGGCCGCGCCGGTCGCGAAGGTCGTGCATTGCTGCTGGTGACTCCACGTGAGCGCCGCATGCTGCAAGTCATCGAGCGTGTGACGGGTCAGAAGGTCGCTGAAGTCCGCCTGCCGGATGCTCAGGCAGTTCTCGATGCCCGCATCAAGAAGCTGACCAACAGCCTGTCGCCGCTGGTTGCTGATGCCGAATCGACTCATGGCGATCTGCTGGACCGTCTGACTGCTGACATCGGTTGC
>JAPLSD010000719.1 GCA_026398835.1 Pseudomonas sp. | reverse complement strand
GCCGACGCTGATATCTGATTGATCCGATGACTGCCGTACTCGATACACTCGTCGCAGTGCGGCGAACCGCAATGGACCTGCTCGCGCGACGCGAGCACGGTCGAGTCGAGCTGACGCGTAAACTGCGTCAGCGCGGCGCCTCTCCTGACATGATCGACACTGCACTTGACCGTCTGACGGAAGAGGGCCTGCTGTCTGAATCCCGTTACCTCGAAAGCTTCGTTTCCTACCGTGCCCGTTCCGGCTATGGCCCTTTGCGCATTCGCGAAGAGTTGAGCCAGCGCGGCCTTCAGCGTGCCGATATCGAACTGGCTTTGCGCGAGTGTGGCATCAGTTGGCAAGAGCAACTGGAAGACACTTGGCGCCGCAAGTTTGCCGGGCATTTGCCGATAGACGCCCGCGAGCGTGCCAAACAAGGCCGCTTTCTGAGTTATCGAGGTTATTCAATGGAAATGATCGGCCGCTTATTGAGCGGCCGCGGGATGGATGACTGACTGTTGTGGCTCGCCCCGCTGTGTATTTTATTTGGAGGGCTTAGAGAGCGCGAACCACTGAGTTGCTTGTCGATCAAGTGACCTTGATCGGTTCACGTGCGCGCTGCTGAGGCATGGGCTGGGCTTTGGCCAAGTTTTCCGGCAGGTTGATGAAATCGACCAGCTCGCGCAGACGACCGTGATCACGTGCATTGAAGGTAAACGCCAGTCGCGCCAAGTGGCTGAACTGCGCTTCGTCGTGCTCCTCGCCACTGTAGGCATGTTGATGAAAGTGATCGCTCAGGCAGAGGTCGGCAAAGGCCCCTTGCATATGCTCGAGCGCCCGCTCGCTCAACGGGTTATTCATGCGAATAACAAACTGATGCTTCAGCCAGCGGCTGGAGTGGAAGTTGCTGTAGAACTGGTTGATCTGATCCACGGCCTCTTCGGCGCTGTACACCAGACGGATCAGCTTCATGTCGCTGGGCAGAATGTAGCGATTGGCCTCCAGTTGATTGTGGATAAAGTCCAGGGCGCTTTGCCAAAAACTTCCGCCTGGCGCGTCCAGCAGCACCACCGGTACCAGCGGGCTTTTGCCGGTCTGGATCAGTGTCAGTACTTCCAGCGCTTCGTCCAGCGTGCCGAAGCCGCCTGGGCAGAGCACCAGAGCATCAGCCTCTTTGACGAAAAACAACTTGCGGGTAAAGAAAAAGTGGAAAGGCAGCAGGTTTTCTGTGCCTTCGACGGTTGGATTCGCATGCTGCTCGAACGGCAGGGTGATATTGAATCCAAGGCTGTGTTCGAGACCCGCGCCTTCGTGGGCGGCAGCCATGATTCCTCCGCCGGCACCCGTGATGACCATCAGGTTCGAGCGAGCCAGCGCCGCACCGAGTTCCCGGGCCAGGCCATAGAGGGGGTGTTCGATCGGCGTACGGGCCGACCCAAAGACAGTAACCTTGCGCCGACCTTTGAATTTTTCCAGCACACGGAAGGCGTGCTCAAGTTCGCGCAGGGCTTGCAGGGTGATCTTGGCGTTCCAGCGATTGTGGTCTTCTTGGGCCATGCGCAGAACAGTCAACATCATGTCACGATAAATCGGGATATTCGGACTATTGGGTGCAACCAGGTTGAGTTGCTCTTCGACCTTACTGGTGAGGTCGCTGCCGTTGCTTTGAAAATGACGGCTTAGGAGGTCATTCGGTTGATAAGGCATTCAACTTCTCCTTCTGCACAGAACCCTTGGCACGGGCGAGATATTCGCCAGCGCCACGACACTGCATGTGTCGCTGTCGGCCCGGACTAACGCCCGAGCACTACACCTGACTCGACAGGACCGTGAAGCACTGATGTGGCGATCGAGTCATCCATACAGGTTCTGTTTTTTCCTTGGATTAGAGAAACATTCGCACTGCAATACACAGTTGGGCAACCTCCTTTTCTGCCCCGGAAAATTAACAGGAATACTCTGAATCTAGACCCTCTTGGCGATTTGTGCTGACTTGATCATGGGCCTGGAAAGTCTTGGCTGGCAATAGGTTATTGCCGACTCACAACGGAGTTTCACCGCTCGTCAGAACCTGCGCTGGAACGCTCTGGCTCTGATTTACTAAGTTACAGCCACAGTAAGACATCTTTGCGTCAAGGGTAGCGCGCAAGGTATTAAGGCTGAGGGTTTGATCGCGCAATTATTGGGAAGCCAGCGGAGGCAGGGAGGCAAGGAGGCTTGAAATGACCAGAGTGATTCTGGAGATCGATACGCAGCTGTATCGGTTGTTGCAGTCGGCGGCTGAGACCAACCATCTGAGTTTTGATGATGAGTGCCGTCGACGTCTGGAAGGTGCTGAGCGGCGTTCGCGTTATCTGCAAGCGCTGGTGGCAGAACTGCGCGCCGATGATGAGCAGCGACGCGCAGATTCGCAGTGATTACTTTTTCTTCTGCGGTAGGCAGTCAGATTCTTTGAAGCGCTCGGTGGTTACCGGGCGATTGGTTTTATATTCAGTGAATTCGTAGCGCATGATCGCGCCCTTGGCCATCAACTTTCGATAGCTCTCGTTACGGCAGACGGTAGCGCCTAGCTGGAAATACACGGCTTGCGGATTCGCGCGCATTTTTTCTGCATGGCTTGCCTGCACGCTGAGGTGATTGATCAGTTCTTTGCCTTCAACGGTATAGCCCTGATCGAGAATGTCTTCGTTGATCGCCCGTGGAGTGCCAACGCTGCTTTCCGTGGCAACCTTTTGCAGCATTTTGCTCAGTTCGAGGTCTTTCAGGGACGCAGCCTGGGCACTGAAGGGCAAAGCCAGCAGAAGGGCGACGGTTGGAACGATAAGGCGCAGCATGAAACTCTCCTGGTTCAGTGACTGGTGCTTCGACCAGCCACAGGACTGTGCGTTCAGTGGCGGCGAATTATAGGGGAGCAGGTGTGGACGGTACAGGCTTGCGCAGGGCGGTCTGATAAACTGCCGACACTTTCTGCCCTGCCGAGTGTTTTTTCGTGTCGATTTTCCTTCCCCGCCGGCGTTGCCTGCGATGAGCCATGCCCCCACGCCTTTTGCGTTGAACGCTGTAGCCCGCCTGCGCGACGAGCGCGAAGAGGAGGGCATCAAGCCGATTCAAGCCCGTGGCTGGAGGGCGCAGCGTTGCCGTGCCTGCCG
>JAPLSD010000099.1 GCA_026398835.1 Pseudomonas sp. | reverse complement strand
TGCGTACAGCTGCAAACGGTAGTCGCAGAGTTTGCAGCACACGTACGGGCCGTGTTCCGGGCGTTCCAGAGCGATGACGATATCCGCCTCGCGTTTGGACAGGCTGATGAAGTGCGGCAGCGGCAGGATGTCCACCGAGATGGCCGGGTAGGTGTCGACGAAGTGGCTCAGTTGCGGGGTGATAAAGAAGCTGCCGAACCCTTCGGTGCAGCCCATGCGCACATGACCCGATAGCGCCACGCCGGAGCCCGAAACCTGTTCGCAGGCCATGTGCAGGGTGCTTTCGATCGACTCGGCATAACCCAGCAAGCGCTGACCTTCGGCGGTCAGCACGAAGCCGTTGGTCCGCGATTTTTCGAACAGCAAAGTCCCCAGCGAACCTTCCAGCGAACTGATGCGTCGCGACACCGTGGTGTAGTCCACCGCCAGGCGCTTGGCGGCCGTGCTGGCCTTGCGTGTACGGGCAACCTCGAGGAAGAACTTCAGGTCGTCCCAGTTCAATGAGCTTAAAGACGTGATGTTTTTTTGCATGTTGGACCGGCTTTTATGTGCGTTCTTATTAGAAGTTTGCACATCTATACTCCAAAAACAGTCCGACAACCAACTCGGGACGCCGCCTCATTTCAAGGCGACAAAACGCCTTGGCTCCCTGCACAGCAACCCACTTCAATAACAAGAAGCCAGGAGACCATCATGAACGCATCTCTCACGCCAGACGAAACCACCCTGCAACGGGTCAAGCTGCTGATCGACGGCGAATGGGTCGAGTCGCAGACCACCGAGTGGCACGACATCGTCAACCCGGCCACCCAGCAAGTGCTGGCCAAAGTCCCCTTCGCTACTGCCTCTGAAGTCGACGCCGCCATCAGCGCCGCCCATCGCGCCTTCCAGACCTGGAAGCTGACGCCGATTGGTGCGCGGATGCGCATCATGCTCAAGCTTCAGGCATTGATTCGTGAACACTCCAAACGCATCGCTGTGGTGCTCAGCGCCGAGCAGGGCAAAACCATCGCCGACGCTGAAGGCGATATTTTCCGTGGTCTGGAAGTGGTCGAACACGCGTGCTCCATCGGCAGCCTGCAGATGGGCGAATTCGCCGAGAACGTCGCCGGTGGCGTTGATACTTACACCCTGCGTCAGCCAATCGGCGTTTGTGCCGGGATCACTCCGTTCAACTTCCCGGCGATGATTCCGCTGTGGATGTTCCCGATGGCGATTGCTTGCGGCAACACCTTCGTCCTCAAGCCTTCCGAGCAGGACCCGATGTCGACCATGCTGCTGGTGGAGCTGGCGATCGAGGCCGGGATTCCACCGGGCGTGCTCAACGTGGTGCACGGCGGCAAGGACGTGGTGGATGCACTGTGCACCCACAAAGACATCAAAGCCGTGTCGTTCGTCGGTTCGACTGCGGTCGGTACTCATGTGTATGACCTGGCCGGTAAACACGGCAAGCGCGTGCAATCGATGATGGGCGCAAAAAACCACGCGGTGGTGCTGCCCGATGCCAATCGCGTACAGGCCCTCAACGCCTTGGTCGGTGCCGGTTTCGGCGCTGCTGGCCAACGCTGCATGGCGACTTCCGTAGTGGTGCTGGTGGGCGCGGCCAAGCAATGGCTGCCGGACCTCAAGGCGCTGGCGCAGAAACTCACAGTCAATGCCGGCAGCGAGCCGGGTACCGATGTCGGCCCGGTGATTTCCAAAAAGGCCAAGGCACGCGTTCTGGGCCTGATCGAAGCGGGCATCAAGGAAGGCGCGAAGCTGGAACTCGACGGCCGCGACGTCAAGGTTCCGGGCTTCGAGCAGGGCAACTTCATTGGCCCGACCCTGTTCTCTGGCGTGACCCCCGAGATGCAGATCTACACCCAGGAAATCTTCGGCCCTGTGCTGGTGGTGATGGAAGTCGATACCCTTGATCAAGCGATCGCCTTGGTCAACAGCAACCCGTTCGGTAACGGCACCGGTCTGTTCACCCAGAGCGGCGCAGCGGCACGTAAATTCCAGAACGAGATCGATGTCGGCCAGGTCGGGATCAACATTCCGATTCCAGTGCCGGTCCCATTCTTCAGCTTCACCGGTTCCCGTGGCTCCAAGCTCGGTGACCTCGGCCCGTACGGCAAACAAGTGGTTCAGTTCTACACTCAGACCAAGACGGTCACCAGTCGCTGGTTTGACGATGACAGCGTGAACGATGGCGTGAACACCACCATCAATCTGCGCTGATCGAGGAGAAGAACATGAAGATTGCATTTATCGGTCTGGGCAACATGGGCGCGCCGATGGCGCGCAACCTGATCAAGGCCGGCCACGCGCTGAACCTGTTCGACCTGAACCAGACCGTGCTCGCCGAACTGGCTGAGTTGGGCGGTAGCATCAGCGCTTCCCCGCGTGAGGCGGCTCAAGGCAGTGAACTGGTCATCACCATGTTGCCGGCCGCCGCCCATGTGCGCAGCGTCTGGCTGGGTGAAGACGGTGTGCTGGCCGGGATCGCCAAGGGCGTTCCCGCAGTGGACTGCAGCACTATCGACCCGCAGACCGCCCGCGATGTGGCGGCCGCTGCCGCCAAGCAAGGCGTGGTCATGGCCGATGCACCGGTTTCCGGCGGCACTGGTGGCGCGCAGGCCGGGACGTTGACCTTTATGGTCGGTGCGACACCGGAGCTGTTCGCCATCCTGCAACCGGTACTGGCGCAAATGGGCCGCAACATCGTGCGTTGCGGTGAAGTCGGCACCGGGCAAATCGCCAAGATCTGCAACAATCTGTTGCTGGGGATTTCCATGGTGGGCGTCAGTGAAGCCATGGCGTTGGGCGACGCACTGGGGATCGACACCCAGGTGCTCGCCGGAGTCCTCAACAGTTCGACCGGGCGTTGCTGGAGTTCGGAAATGTACAACCCGTGGCCGGGCATCGTCGAAACAGCACCGGCCTCGCGCGGTTATACCGGCGGTTTCCATGCCGAGCTGATGCTCAAGGATCTGGGGCTGGCCACTGAAGCGGCGCGTCAGGCGCACCAACCGGTGATACTTGGCGCAGTGGCCCAGCAGTTGTATCAGGCGATGAGTCAGCGTGGGGAAGGTGACAAGGACTTCTCGGCGATTATCAACAGCTATCGCAAACCCCAATAAGGGGTTTTCCGAGAGCCCACGTCGGGTGGGCTCTCGGTTTTTTACACTGGACCTGTGGGAGCGGGCTTGCCCGCGAAGCGAACACCGCGGTTTTTCAGGCATTACGCGTCATCGTTCTTCGCGGGCAAGCCACGCTCCCACAGGTTCTGCAGTGGGTCGAGCATTGATACTGTTTCCTGACGTCGAGCCATTGCCCGACCTGGTTTAGATGCCAGAGTCTTTGGAGACAGCGCATGCGTTGCACACGCACAATCAAACCTCTGTCCTTCTTGATGCTCTCCCTGAAAGGTTCTCATCGCACGCTCGTACTACTGGGGCTGGGATCAATCGTGTGCCTGAGCGCTTTCGCGCCATCCACAGCCTGCGCTGAGCCAATGCCTGGTCATATGGTCTATTTGCGTACGATCGATCCGAGCATTGAGCAGGACATTCGCTATGCCAGTGCCCACAACTTCACGGGGCGCCCGCTCGACGGTTACGCCGCCGCTGAGTGCATCTTGTCGCAAGATGCGGCGAAGGCCATCGTCCGGGTACAAACGGCACTGCGTGCACAGGGCTACGGTTTGAAGGTGTTCGACTGCTATCGACCCAGCCGTGCTGTCGCGGACATGGGGCGCTTCTCGAATGAGCCAGGTGATCCCCGCAAGGTCGAGTTCTATCCGCGCGTGAACAAGGCGGACTTCTGGCGTCTGGGTTACGTAGCCCGGGTTTCAAATCACTCAAAGGGCGGCACTGTGGATGTGACGCTCACAGGTCCCGAGGCTCTGCCCGCCGAAATGTGGACGGCCTCGACCGCGCAAGTCGATTGTGCAGCCCCCTATGGCCAGCGGTTGCGCGATGGCGCCCTTGATATGGGAACGGGTTTTGACTGCTTCGATGAACGAGCCCATACCGACAACCCGATGATCAGTCCGACGGCCAGGCAGAATCGCCAGCGACTCACCAAAGCCATGGAAAAAGAGGGATTTGTCGGCTACGCGGGCGAATGGTGGCACTTCACCTATACCCGGGATCTTACGTTGAACAAGGCCCTGGATTTCCCCATTGCCCCCCTGGAGACCAGCGATACGGACCAATGACATCACTGATGCCCTCGCTGATTGACTCAATTGAAATTACAACGGTGCTTATCAAGGAATGATTCATTTTGAAACGATTACTTAGAATCTGCCCCCTATTGATACTTCTTTTTTCAAGCCTGGTGCTAGCGCAAGTTCCTGATACCAGCAATCAGTTAATTGTGGTCACAACAAAAAACTGGACTGACTTCAAAGGGACTGCACAGCGCTATGAACGCCATGGGCAAACGTTTCAGAAGTACGGTGAATCATTTCCGGTTGTTGTCGGCAAAAGCGGTTTAGCCTGGGGCCGCGGCATCAACCAGGTCGAGCAAGACCAAGGTCCGGTTAAACGAGAAGGCGATGGAAAAGCACCGGCAGGGATATTCAAAATCGGAACGGCTTTTGGTTATGACAGTACGGCCAAAACCAAATTACCTTACATCCCCCTCACTTCGACGACCGAATGTGTGGATGACAGCAACTCCAAACACTATAACGAGCTTGTCGAGGGGCAGGCTGTCTCAAAGGACTGGACCAGTTCCGAACATATGCGCCGCGATGA
>JAPLSD010000589.1 GCA_026398835.1 Pseudomonas sp. | reverse complement strand
GGGCCCTGGAACGGCTGACCATGCTGGCCGTATTTGCGCAGGTCGTCGTATTCGGCGCGCTTGTCGGCACTTTTCAGCGCCTCATAGGCCTCGGACGCGTCCTTGAATTTGGACTCGGCGTCCTTTTCCTTGCTGACGTCGGGGTGATACTTGCGCGCCAGTTTGCGGTACGCGGCTTTGATCGTTTTGTCATCCGCGGTCGGTTCTACACCGAGAATCTTGTAATAGTCTTTGAAGTCCATCGAGGGAATCACCATCCGTTATCGATATCACGCAGCCAGGCACAGCATGCTCTCTTTGGCAGCGTTTGGATTGACCGATCTCAATCGAGTGACCGAGCGACCTATCGGAAATTCATCGGCAGCCAGCACCGGCTTTTTTGATCGCGCGGGGGCTACCAGGCCCATGCCTGCAAGTTTGGGGTCCAAGGATAGTCTTTCAAGGCACTTATCGCTGCGATTTAGCGGATAGTCGGCCTACGATTCTTCGCCGCACTGACATACACTGCGCGGCCGTTTTTTAACCGGAACTCGAAAGACATGAAAGACGCATCTCCAGCTCGTGCCTGCGGCATCGACTTCGGCACGTCCAACTCCACTGTCGGCTGGCTGCGCCCGGGCATGGAAACGCTTATCGCGCTGGAGGACGACAAGATCACCCTGCCATCGGTGGTCTTCTTCAATATCGAGGAACGCCGCCCGGTCTACGGCCGGCTGGCGCTGCACGAGTACCTGGAAGGCTACGAAGGCCGGCTGATGCGCTCGCTCAAGAGCCTGCTGGGCTCCAAGCTGATCAAGCACGACACGAGCGTGCTCGGCACGGCCATGCCGTTCAAGGATCTGCTGGGGTTGTTCATCGGCCAGCTAAAGAAACGCGCCGAGGCGACCGCAGGTCATGAATTCGAAGAAGTGGTGCTCGGCCGCCCGGTGTTTTTTGTCGACGATGATCCGATGGCCGACCAGGAAGCGGAAAACACGCTGGTGGACGTGGCACGGGCTATCGGCTTCAAGGATGTGTCCTTCCAGTACGAACCGATTGCCGCTGCCTTCGACTATGAGTCGACCATCGAACGCGAAGAGCTGGTGCTGATCGTCGACATCGGCGGTGGTACTTCGGACTTCTCGCTGGTGCGCTTGTCCCCGGAGCGCCGCGCCATCGACCACCGCCACGACGACATCCTCGCCACCGGCGGTGTGCATGTGGGCGGGACTGACTTCGACAAGCAGCTGAGCCTGCAGGGCGTGATGCCGCTGTTCGGTTATGGCAGCCGGATGAAGAGCCAGGCCTACATGCCCACCAGCCACCACATGAACCTGGCGACCTGGCACACGATCAACTCGGTGTACTCGCAGAAATCCCAGCTGGCCTTGGGCAGCATGCGCTACGACATCGAAGACACCGGCGGCATCGACCGTCTGTTCAAGTTGATCGAGCAACGCGCCGGGCACTGGCTGGCGATGGAAGTGGAAGAGACCAAGATCCAGCTGACCCACGCCGAAAGCCGCCATGTACCACTGGATCGCATCGAGCCAGGTTTGAGCGTGGAATTGAGCCGTGCGCTGTTCGAGTCGGCTATCGACAACCAGCTGGAGCGCATTCGCAACAGCGTCACCCGGTTGCTGAGCGATGCCAATGTGCGCGTCGATCAGGTCGATACGGTGTTCTTCACCGGCGGTTCGAGCGGTATCCCGGCCCTACGCCAGAGCGTCTCGGCGATGCTGCCGAACGCGCGGCATGTTGAAGGGAATATCTTCGGCAGCATCGGCAGCGGTCTGGCGATCGAAGCGAAGAAGCGTTACGGCTGAGAATCGTAGATCGTTCCCACGCTCCGCGTGGGAATGCATCCCGTGACGCTCCGCGTCACATCCAAAGCGGACGCAGAGCGTCCATGGCGGCATTCCCACGCGGAGCGTGGGAACGATCAAACGATCAGTGGTTAAACCAACTCCAACTGCTTCAACTCACTCTTCAGATACGCGTAATAAATCGGCCCTGCTACCACTCCCGGCAGGCCGAACGCGGCTTCGAACACCAGCATCGCCAGCAGCAACTCCCAGGATTTGGCACTGATCTGCCCGCCGACGATCCGCGCGTTGAGAAAGTATTCCAGCTTGTGGATAAAGATCAGGTAGCCCAGCGCCGCCACCGCCACCCAGATCGACAGCGACAAACCGACGATGGTGATCAAGGTGTTCGACATCAGGTTACCGATGACCGGTAGCAGGCCGAGCAGGAAGGTCAGCACGATCAGGGTTTTGGTCAGCGGCAATTTGATCCCGAACATCGGCAGGATCAGTGCGAGAAAGATCGCAGTGAACGTCGTGTTGAGCAGGGAAATCTTGATCTGCGCGAAGACGATATTGCGAAACGCCTGTACCAACAGGTGCAACCGATCAAACAACGCCGCCGCCAGCGGTTTACGCTTGGTGAGGTCCGGCACCTGCTGCAAGGCGATGATCGCACCGAGCACCATGCCGATCAGCAGTGTCACGAACATATGCGCCGCGTCCTTGCCAACCAATTGCAGATCGCTCAGATGCTTGGTCACCCATTCGCCGATGGCCACGCGAAATTCCGCCGCGCTGGCCGGTAGATAGGCATCGATAAACGGTGGCAACTGCCCACGGGCCTTGTCCACCACGCCCATGAATTTGTCCAGAGAAGCGCCAGGATTCTCCGCTTCGTGCAGCAGGAAACTGATGGCCCCGGCAAAAATCAGCGTCAATACACTGACCACCAAGGTGCCGAGCAGCGCCACCGCCAACCAGCGCGCCCGACGCCCTTCGATCAGCCGTTGCAGTTGCGGGGTGAGCATGTTGACCAGCTCGAACACCAACAAACCAGCGAGCAGGCTCGGCAACAGCCGTAGTGGCAAGACCAGTAACAAGCCGCCAAAAATGATCACCCAACTGAAGTACAACAGATGACGCTGAGAAAACGTTGGCATACAGCCTCAAAAACGAACGGCGTTAAAGGGTTGGCAGTCTGCCAGCGTTCTGGCGCCAACACTAGGGATTGAGGGGGAACCTGTGGGAGCGGGCAAGCCACGCTCCCACATCCGACCGCGTATTTGGGGTCTACAGGTGGAAGCCCTTTAATGCCCGGTTTATGTTTTCTTCAGGCAATCGCTCATGAAGGTTTTGCGCGCATCGCCTTTAAGCGCCTGAGTGGTGGCCGTGGCGTTGCAGGTTTTCATCTTCTCTTGTTGAGGGGTCATGGGTTTGGCGGCTTCTGCTGCCGGTGCGGCCTTCAGGCAGGTGCTCATGAAGGTTTTGCGCTCGTCGCCCTTGAGGGTTTTCGCGGTGGCTTCAGCGTTGCAGGTGGTCATCTTGTTCTGTTGGGCCGTCGCCGCAAAGCCTTGAGAACAGATCAGCACACCCATTATCAACAAAGGGATACGCAACATCTTCATGGAGTTTTCTCCTTGTTACCGCACCGAGGGGCACGGCCTCTGTCGCAGTGTAGACAACGCTCGTTACACCTTCACCTGTTCTGCAAGCTGGTCCGCCGATACTGCTCGGGGGTGCAACCGGCCTGGCGCTGGAACATCGCAATAAACGCCGAGGCGGTGCTGTACCCCATGTCGAACGCAACCTCCTGAATACTGCGCTGACTGTCCAGTGCTTCGATGGATGCCACAAAGCGCAGACGCTGACGCCACTCGCCAAAGCTCATGCCCAACTCGCGGACGAATTGCCGGGCCAGGGTGCGCTCGCTGACATGCACCTGGTCGGCCCAGTGCGCTAGCGGTCGGTTATCGCCGGGCTCGGCCTGCAAGGCTTCGAGCACGCCGAGCAGACCGGGGCTGCTGGCATAAGGCAGATAGCAGGTATGGACCGGTGCCTGCTGCAATTGGTCGACCAGCACCTGGGCCAGGCGAACGTCGGCCTGATGTTCCGGAATCTTCACGTCGCGAGCGGCGAAATCCTTGAGGATCGCCTTGAGAATGTCGCTGATGGCCAGTGTGCAGGCTTGCTGTGGCAAGTCGCGGCACAGATTCGGCGCCAGACAGACCGCGCGATAAATGATCGGCTGGGCGCTATAGAAACTGTGTTCGGTATCCGGCGGCACCCACACCGCATATTGCGGCGGCGACATGAAGCGGCGCCCGGCAATGTCCATGTGCATCACCCCAAACGCCGAATACTCGAGGGTGCCCCAAGGATGTCGGTGAGCCAACGCATGGCTATGGGCGTCGAAATCGGCGTAGCGGAAGTACACCGGTGCCGGCAAACCGCTGAAATCCAAAAGGTC
>JAPLSD010000572.1 GCA_026398835.1 Pseudomonas sp. | reverse complement strand
TGGCTTCGCCAATGAAAAAGGTGTCTGGCAGAAGATTGCCCAGATCGGTGGCGTGTTGGTCGGTGACGATGTGGAGATTGGCGTGAACACTGCCATCGACCGCGGTGCGTTGGCCGATACCGTGATCGGTAATGGCGTGAAGCTGGATAATCAGATTCAGATCGCTCACAACGTGCAGGTTGGTGATCACACCGCCATGGCCGCATGCGTGGGGATTTCCGGTAGCACCAAAATCGGCAAGCATTGCATGCTCGCCGGTGGCGTCGGGCTGGTTGGGCACATTGATATTTGCGACAACGTTTTCCTGACCGGGATGACAATGGTGACTCACTCGATTACCGAGCCGGGCTCCTATTCTTCCGGTACGGCGATGCAGCCTGCTGCCGAGTGGCGCAAAAGCGCGGCACGCATTCGTCAGCTCGACGACATCGCGCGACGGCTGCGGCAATTGGAAAAGCGTGTAGGGGACGTGACCCCTGGCGGTAATGCTTCATCAGATGGCTGATACCATTTCCATATCAAGTGTGCACAGCCGCTAGACTGCCTCCTTGATTTGCTAGAGGGGCGCGCGTCAGTCGCGCGCTCCCAATCTTTACATAGGCTTCCCCCCGAAATGATGGACATCAACGAGATTCGCGAATACTTGCCTCACCGTTACCCGTTCCTGCTGGTGGATCGTGTTGCGGAGCTGAATGTTGAGGGCAAGTACATTCGTGCCTACAAGAATGTCAGCATCAATGAACCCTTCTTCAATGGTCACTTTCCGGCGCATCCGATCATGCCGGGGGTGCTGATCATCGAAGCGATGGCTCAGGCTGCCGGTATCCTTGGTTTCAAGATGCTGGACGTGAAGCCTGCCGATGGCACCCTTTACTACTTCGTCGGTTCCGACAAGCTGCGCTTCCGCCAGCCGGTAACGCCAGGCGATCAGCTCATTCTCGAAGCCAGGTTCTTGAGCTGCAAGCGTCAGATCTGGAAGTTCGAATGCCAGGCGTCGGTCGATGGCAAGCCAGTCTGCTCCGCTGAAATTATCTGCGCGGAACGCAAACTATGAGTTTGATTGACCCTCGCGCAATCATCGATCCGACGGCCGTTCTGGCCGACGACGTCGAGGTCGGCCCCTGGTCGATCATCGGCGCTGGTGTGGAAATCGGCGAGGGTACAGTGATCGGGCCGCATGTAATTCTCAAGGGCCCGACCCGAATCGGTAAGCACAACCGCATTTACCAGTTTTCATCGGTAGGTGAGGATACGCCCGATCTCAAATACAAAGGTGAAGAAACACGCCTGGTAATGGGTGACCACAACATCATCCGTGAAGGCGTTACCATTCACCGTGGGACCATTCAGGACCGTGCCGAAACGACCCTGGGCGATCACAACCTGGTCATGGCCTATGCACACATTGGCCACGACAGCGTCATCGGCAACCATTGCATTCTGGTCAACAACACCGCGTTGGCTGGCCATGTACACGTTGAAGACTGGGCGATCCTCTCCGGTTTTACCCTGGTTCACCAGTACTGCCATATCGGCGCCCACAGCTTTTCCGGCATGGGTACCGCTATCGGCAAGGATGTTCCGGCCTACGTCACGGTATTCGGTAACCCTGCCGAGGCGCGCAGCATGAACTTCGAAGGCATGCGCCGTCGTGGTTTCAGCGAAGACGCGATCCACGCGCTACGTCGTGCCTATAAGGTGGTTTACCGTCAGGGGCTGACTGTCGATCAGGCACTCGCCGAACTGGCCGAACCGTCTGCGCAGTTTCCGGAAGTCGCAGTATTCCGTGATTCGATTCAATCTTCGACTCGCGGCATTACTCGTTAATCATGGCTACTTTGCGTATTGCACTGGTGGCAGGCGAGGCCTCCGGCGATATCCTGGGCGCTGGCTTGATGCGTGCACTCAAGGCACAACATCCTGAGGTTGAGTTTATCGGTGTCGGTGGTCCACTGATGCAGGCCGAAGGGTTGACGTCCTATTTCCCCATGGAACGTCTGGCAGTCATGGGCCTGGTTGAGGTTCTGGGGCGTTTGCGTGAGCTGCTGGCTCGGCGAAAAAAGCTCATCCAGACGCTGATCGTGGAGAAACCGGACGTATTTATCGGGATCGATGCACCGGATTTCACGCTGAATATCGAACTCAAACTGCGACAGGCCGGGATCAAGACCGTGCATTACGTCAGCCCGTCGGTATGGGCCTGGCGTCAGAAGCGCGTATTGAAGATTCGTGAAGGCTGCGATCTGATGCTGACGCTGTTTCCGTTCGAGGCGAAATTCTACGAAGAGAAGGGCGTGCCGGTGCGTTTTGTCGGTCACTCCCTGGCCGACGCGATCCCCCTTAATGCCGATCGCGCCGCTGCTCGCGCGGAGCTGGGATTGCCCAATGGTCCGCTGGTTGCCTTGATGCCGGGTAGTCGTGGCGGTGAAGTCGGTCGCCTGGGTGGTCTGTTCCTCGACGCAGCAGAACGCCTGCGTGCCTTGCGTCCGGGTGTGCGTTTTGTAATGCCGTGCGCCAGCCCTGAGCGTCGAGTACAGCTCGAAGAGTTACTGGCAGGCCGAGACTTGCCGCTGACGCTGCTCGACGGTCGTTCCCATCAGGCACTTGCCGCCTGTGACGCTGTGTTGATTGCCTCGGGTACCGCGACTCTGGAAGCCCTGCTGTACAAGCGGCCGATGGTGGTCGCTTATCGCCTGGCGCCACTGACGTTCTGGATTCTCAAGCGCATGGTTAAAAGCCCCTACATTTCCTTGCCCAACTTGCTGGCGCAGCGTTTGCTGGTGCCCGAGTTGTTGCAGGACGATGCAACGGCGCAAGCCCTGGCGCAGACATTGTCACCCTTGATTGAAGGTGGCGAAGAGCAGACCAGAGGCTTCGATGAGATTCATCGGACATTGCGCCGCGATGCCTCGAATCAGGCCGCTGAAGCGGTACTGAACCTGATCGGCACACCACGATGAGTAATATAAAGATGCAGATGGGACTGGATTTTACCTTGGTCGCCGACGCCGAAGACCTGGTTGCCGGCGTCGATGAAGTCGGTCGCGGCCCGTTGTGCGGTGCGGTGGTGACGGCGGCGGTGATCCTTGATCCGAAACGGCCGATTCTCGGTCTCAATGACTCGAAGAAACTCACTGAGGCCCGTCGCGAAAAGCTCTACGACGAGATTTGCGAAAAGGCTCTGAGCTGGTGTATTGCCCGCGCGGAAGTCGAAGAAATCGACGAGCTGAATATTTTGCACGCCACCATGTTGGCCATGCAGCGCGCGGTGGAAGGGTTGAGCATTACACCGAAACTGGCAATGATCGATGGTAATCGGTGCCCGAAACTGTCGATGCCTGCCGAAGCGGTCATCAAGGGTGACGGAAAGGTTCCGGCGATCGCCGCTGCCTCGATTCTGGCCAAGGTCAGCCGTGATCGTGAAATGGCTGCTTTCGAATTGATTTACCCGGGTTATGGCATTGGCGGGCACAAAGGCTACCCGACGCCTGTACACCTGGAGGCTCTGGCCCGCCTGGGGCCGACGCCGATTCACCGACGTTCATTCGCGCCTGTGCGTCTGGCTTACGAAGCGAGGGAAGGTTTGACTGAGGTTTAGTCAACAGGCTGATGTTTTGCTCAGGGCCCGGTACAATCCGGGCCTTGTCGTTTTCGAGTTCTACACAGGATCACTATGCCGGCTTCATTCGTTCACCTACGCCTGCACACTGAATACTCCCTGGTCGACGGTCTGGTGCGGATCAAGCCGCTGGTCAAGACTCTGGTCGGCATGAACATGCCTGCCGTGGCGGTCACTGATCAGAACAACATGTGTTCCCTGGTCAAGTTCTACAAGGCTGCTATGGGTGCCGGGATCAAGCCGATCTGTGGTGCGGATCTGTGGCTGTCGAACAAGGATCCTGAGAACTCGTTGAGCCGAATCAGTCTGCTGGCAATGAACGGCGTCGGCTATCGCAACCTCACCGAACTGATCTCACGCGGTTTTATCGACGGTCAGCGCAATGGTCAGGTCATCATTGAGCGCGAGTGGGTGGCCGAGGCCAGCGAAGGCTTGATCATGCTGTCGGCGGCGAAGGAGGGCGAAATCGGTATCGCCCTGCTCAGCGGCAATCCGGATGAAGCCGAGACGTTGGCCCGTGAGTGGATGGCGGTGTTCCCGGATCGTTTTTATCTGGAAGTACAGCGCACCAACCGCCCGAATGACGAAGAGCAGCTGCATGGTGCCGTCGCCCTGGCCGAGAAAATCGGCGCGCCATTGGTGGCGACCAACGATGTGCGCTTCATCAAGCGGGAAGACTTCGAAGCCCACGAAACCCGCGTCTGCATTGGCGAAGGTCGCGCTCTCGACGATCCGCGCCGTTCGAAGAACTACAGCGATCAGCAGTACCTCAAAAGTGCCGAGGAAATGGCCGAGCTGTTCAGCGACTTGCCTGAAGCGCTGGAAAACTCCGTCGAAATCGCCAAGCGCTGCAACATCGAAGTGAAGCTCGGCAAGCACTTCTTGCCCAACTTCCCGATTCCCGATGGCATGACCATCGATGAATATTTCCGCAAAGTGTCTTTCGATGGTTTGGAGGAGCGACTGAGTGTCCTGCTGCCCAAAGACACCACCGAAGACTACGAAGCCAAGCGACAGGTTTACGTCGACCGGTTGAATTTCGAGCTGGATATCATCATCCAGATGGGTTTTCCCGGTTACTTCCTGATCGTTATGGACTTTATCCAGTGGGCCAAGAGTAATGGCGTGCCGGTCGGCCCGGGCCGTGGGTCGGGCGCTGGGTCGCTGGTGGCCTACGTACAAAAGATCACCGACCTCGACCCGCTGGAATATGACCTGCTGTTCGAACGTTTCCTTAACCCGGAACGGGTATCCATGCCCGACTTCGACGTCGACTTCTGCATGGACGGTCGAGATCGGGTGATCGAGTACGTGGCCGAGAAGTACGGTCGCAATGCGGTAAGCCAGATCATTACCTTCGGTTCCATGGCGGCGAAAGCTGTAATTCGGGACGTGGCGCGGGTGCAGGGCAAGTCCTACGGCTTAGCGGATCGACTATCGAAGATGATTCCCTTCGAAGTCGGCATGACCCTGGAAAAAGCTTACGAGCAGGAAGAAATCCTCCGGGACTTCATCAAGATCGATGAAGAGGCCGCGGAAATCTGGGAGATGGCGCGCAAGCTTGAAGGTGTGGTGCGTAACGTGGGTAAGCACGCCGGTGGCGTAGTTATCGCGCCGACCAAGCTCACTGACTTCTCGCCGATCTATTGCGATGAAGCCGGCGACGGTCTGGTGACCCAGTTCGACAAGGATGACGTCGAGGCCGCCGGTCTGGTGAAGTTCGACTTCCTCGGTCTTCGGACCCTGACGATCATCGATTGGGCGCTCAAGACCATCAACCGCGAGCGCGCCAAGGTTGATCAGCCGCCGCTGGACATCGCGTTTATTCCGCTGGACGACAAACCGACTTACCAATTGCTGCAAAAAGCCGAAACCACAGCGGTGTTCCAGCTTGAGTCGCGTGGCATGAAAGAGCTGATCAAAAAGCTCAAGCCCGACTGCCTGGAAGACTTGATCGCACTGGTGGCGTTGTTCCGTCCCGGTCCTTT
>JAPLSD010000234.1 GCA_026398835.1 Pseudomonas sp. | reverse complement strand
TCATCAGGTGCAATGACGGCATTCTACAGGCCGACGCTGAAATAATTGGCAAAACCTGACCAACCGGTTCATCACACAGTCTCCAGTTCTCGCCGATAAGCGTAGGTGTCGGCAAAGCGCGACAACAGGAGTTCGGCACGGGTAGTTGTCGGGTATTTCGGGACGCCGGGCTACTTCGGCATCTCTGCCTTCATGCCCTCAACGTAATAGTTCATCGACGCCAGCTCCGCATTGCTGGCACTCACGCCCGCCGCGAGTTTCTCTACGCCGGCCTGGTCCTTGATCGGCCCGGTGAACGGGTGAAACTCACCGCTCTTGATGCGGGTGATGATTTGCTCCGCTTCGGCCTTCACGTCGGCCGGCACAACGTCACTGATCGGCAGTTCAACGGTGCCTTCTTTCAAACCGCCCCAGTAATCCTGGGATTTCCAGTTATGGTCGATAACGCTTTGGGTCGCCTGAATATAGTGGGGACCCCAGTTGTTGACGATGGAGGTCAGCACTGCTTTCGGACCGAAATGCGCCATGTCCGAGGCATAGCCCACCGCGTACACGCCACGACGCTCGGCCGCCTGGATCGGTGCGGGGCTATCGGTGTGCTGGAACACCACGTCGACGCCCTGGTCGATCAGCGCGTTGGCTGCATCAGCCTCTTTGCCCGGATCGAACCAGGAGTTGACCCACACTACTTTGATCTCGGTGCCTGGGTTGTATGTGTTCAGAGCCAGTTGAATGGCGTTGATATCGCGGATCACTTCCGGAATCGGGAAGGAGGCGACGTAGCCGATTTTTTTGCTTTTAGTCATCTTCGCCGCAAGGAAGCCGCCGACATAACGCCCCTCGTAAGTGCGAGCCATATAAGTACCGAGGTTCTTGTCCTGCTTGTAGCCGGTGGCGTGCTCGAAGGTCACTTTGGGAAATTGTTTGGCGACCTTCAGCGTCGGGTTCATATAGCCGAAGGAGGTGGTGAAAATCATGTCGTACTTGTCCTTGGCCATATTGCGGATCACCCGCTCGGCATCCGCGCCTTCGGCCACGTTCTCGACATAGTTGGTGGTGATTTT
>JAPLSD010000585.1 GCA_026398835.1 Pseudomonas sp. | reverse complement strand
TTCAAAAGCCTGAAAGAAGGCCAACAGGTCTCTTTCGTCGCTACCCGCGGCCAGAAAGGCATGCAAGCTGAAGAAGTTCAAGTTATCTAACTTGTACTGATACAGCAAAAGCCCCGCCCTCAAAAGCGGGGCTTTTTTGTGTCCGTCTGTTTTGTTCTAAACAACGCTCTGAAACAGGCTGAATCGCTCAACCCCGCTTCAGAACGATAGCGCCTCAGTTACCAGGTAACGCCAAAACCGGCGGTGTAGCGAGTCTTGCTCAAATCAGCTTCATCGGTACCGCTGATGATATCCCTCTCAGCCTTGAGGTTGAGCGACGCCCATTCAGTGACCCGATAGCGCAAGCCAATCTCGGTGTCGAGCGCGTAATCGGCGACGCCACCCAGCGGCTTCCCTACTTCACCACTCGTGAAGAACTCGACCTTCTTGCCAATCAGGTAACGGTTGTAGTTCCACTTCATCGCCAGGGAATAGAAGTTATCCGTCCTGCCGTCCGAATACTCATAGTCGGTACGGTTCAGCAGTGAACCGAGAGAAAACGCCCCCAGCTCATCGTCCCAGAATTGATAGCCCGGACCGGTACCGACAGTACGCTGGCGAGACAGGTCTTCGACTTTGTCGCGCTTGTAGTTCAGACGCCCCTCCCAAAACCACTTGTCGGTAATGAACCGGTCGAGCGCATATTCGGCGCTCCAGTTGTCAGTGGTTACCACACTGTTCTGAAATTCTCGGTTGTATTCGCCTTCAGCTGTATGCCGCCATCTGCCGTGACGCGCGCTGGTCTTGAAATTTACGTCGTATTGGTCGGTGTCTGTTTCGGCGCGCCGATAATCCAACGCTGCATCCACGTTACCCTTCCACACCAGGTCTTCAACCACCGGCTTGGGCTTGAGGATTTGCTGAATACTGGCCAGCTCAACGGTCTTCGGCGCATCGCCGTTGGCCAGCGTCACTTTTCCGTCCTCTGCCGCCTGCAGGGATTTGGCCTTCTCGCCCGTGTAGGCATCCTGCTTGACCAGCAACTCCTGATCGCTTTCCAGTGTTTTGACCTGCTTCCAGTCAATTGGAATAGCGCCAGCGTATTCGGTCTGGATCAAGAGTTTGCCACCATCGAAGACCCTAATTTTGCCGCTCAAACGATCACCGTTCTTCAACCAGACGGTATCGGCGAGCAAGGGCGTGGAGAGGCTGACAACAGCGAGACATAGCAGGGTTCTAGACAACATAAGCAAACACAAAACTCAAATTTTCGAAAAAAAGACGGCATTATCCCCTTAGAGAAAGCCTGAACAAGGACTGACCCGACTATTGGTATTGAGTTCATGTCTCATTCAGTCATTAAGGACTTACCCTATAGACGGCAATACGAACTCATTCAGGAATCCTGAACGTGACTGACTCACCCGCTGAAACCGAAAGCCCGGCGCAAATCCGACGCACGGCGCTCTACCTCACTCTCGCCCAAGTCCCCGAGGGCAAAGTGGTGAGTTATGGCCAGTTGGCTGAGCTGGCCGGACTGGGCCGGGCCGCACGCTGGGTAGGCCGTACACTCAGCCAACTGCCCAGCGATACCACGTTACCCTGGCATCGTGTTCTCGGAGCTGGCGGGCGTCTCAGCTTGCCAGCAGGTAGCGCTTCGGGTGATGAGCAGCGCGCACGTTTACGCATGGAAGGCATCACCATCCTGAACAATCGTATTGATATTCAGCATCATGGCTGGCGCCCGATAGAGCACAGCGGTTAGAGTGCGCGCTTTGTTTCCGTAATCTGAGGCAGACTCCAACCCATGCCCCGTAAAACCTGGCGCGACGCACTCGCCGCCTATGCCAGCCCCTCGACGCTCGTGCTATTGCTGCTTGGTTTCGCCGCCGGCCTGCCTTACATGCTGGTGTTTTCGACGCTTTCGGTCTGGTTGCGCGAAGCTGGTGTAGCCCGCGAAACCATTGGCTACGCAAGCCTGATAGGCTTGGCCTATGCCTTTAAATGGGTATGGTCACCGCTGCTCGACCAATGGCGCCTGCCGCTGCTCGGTAAACTCGGGCGTCGTCGCTCCTGGCTGGTCCTTGCTCAATCGCTGGTCATCCTTGGACTGATCGGTATGGGCTTCTGCGACCCGCAAAAGCATCTGTCCTGGCTGATCGCCATTGCAGTGGTCGTCGCCTTCGCCTCAGCCACCCAGGACATTGCGATTGACGCCTATCGCCTGGAAATTGCCGAAGACAGCCGCCAGGCCGCGCTGGCCGCTGCTTACATGTCCGGTTATCGAGTCGCGGCACTGTTGGCGACTGCGGGCGCGCTGTTCTTTGCCGAAGGCTTCGGCTCCACAGGCTTCAACTACAAACATTCGGCCTGGACCGGCACCTACGTCCTGTTCGGTGCGTTGATGGTCCCGGCACTGCTCACCACCCTCTTTATGCGCGAACCACCGGTGCCGCTGCGCACCCAGCTGTCAGCCGGCCGCTACAGCTTTGTGCATCAATTGGCGTCGGTATTTGTGCTGATTGTGCTGCTGATTTCCGTACCGGCGATGTTTACCCAGCTTTACAACACCGACTTCGCCAGCGTGCTGTTCAATGGTGTCAGCCTACTGGACCTGCTATTGGAGGACCGCGCCTTCCTGCGAGCCATCCTCTATACCACTCTGACTGCCCTGTGCCTCTCGAGCATGGGTCGCCGCGGCCTGGCGCCGGTACTGACACCAGTCAACGATTTTATCCTGCGCTACCGCTGGCAGGCCTTCCTGCTACTCGGACTGATAGCCACCTATCGGATGTCCGACACGGTCATGGGCGTAATGGCCAACGTGTTCTACATCGACCTGGGATTCACCAAAGATCAGATCGCCGGAGTCAGCAAGGTTTTCGGCCTGATCATGACCCTGCTCGGCGCCGGGATGGGCGGTTTGCTGATCGTGCGCTTCGGGATCCTGCCGATCCTGCTCATCGGCGGCATAGCTTCGGCAGCCACCAACCTGCTGTTCTTGATGCTCGCCGACATGGGCGCCAACCTGCAGATGCTGATCTTCACCATATCGCTGGACAACTTCAGTTCAGGCATGGCCACGTCTGCATTTGTCGCCTACCTGTCGAGCCTGACCAACCTGAAATTTTCCGCCACTCAATACGCCCTGCTCAGCTCGATCATGCTCTTGCTGCCACGCCTGATTGGCGGCTACTCCGGAGTGATGGTAGAGAAGTTCGGTTATCACAACTTTTTCATGATCACCGCCCTGCTTGGCATTCCGACCGTATTATTGATCGCCCTGCACTGGTTTCAAGAAACCCGCCGCGCCCGCGCGAACGCTGCGGCGGCTGCGGCTGCGGCCAGCGAAGTCAGTGAAGTCAGTGAGACCAGCGAAGTCAGTGAGACCAGCGAAGTCAGTGAGACGAGCGAAGTCCGCGACAAATCCTAGGAAACCCCGGGGACTACTGGCTTTCGCCGCCCTCCCCGGTACGCCCGGCTGCAATCCTGTACGCAAACAGATCTCGCCCGTACAATGCTCCATCATTTCAAGTCATTAGCAACCGACAACGGCCAACCATGCGCACCAGTCAATATTTGCTCGCCACACAGAAAGAAACGCCTTCCGACGCGGTTGTGATCAGCCATCAGCTGATGTTGCGCGCTGGCATGATCCGCAAACTGGCCTCTGGCCTGTACACCTGGCTGCCTATGGGCCTGCGGGTAATGCGCAAGGTTGAAGCCATCGTTCGCGAAGAAATGAACGCCGCCGGCGCTCTTGAAGTGTTGATGCCCAGCACCCAACCGGCCGAGCTGTGGCAGGAATCAGGTCGCTGGGAAGAGTACGGTCCAGAGCTGCTGCGCTTCAAGGATCGCCATGGCCGCGACTTCTGCGCCGGCCCGACCCACGAAGAAGTGATTACCGATCTGGCCCGTAACGAGCTGAGCAGCTACAAGCAGCTGCCGATCAACCTGTACCAGATCCAGACCAAATTCCGCGATGAAATCCGCCCACGTTTCGGTTTGATGCGCGGCCGCGAATTCATCATGAAGGACGCCTACTCCTTCCACGCTGACCAGGCGTCCCTGCAGGTCACCTACGACCGCATGCACCAGGCGTACTGCAACGTGTTCACTCGCCTGGGCCTGAACTTCCGTCCGGTCGAAGCCGATAACGGCTCCATCGGCGGTGCCGGCTCCCACGAGTTCCACGTGCTGGCCGAGTCTGGTGAAGACGATATCGCCTTCAGCAACGGTTCCGACTACGCGGCGAACATCGAGAAGGCTGAAGCCGTTCCTCGGGAAACGTCACGTCCTGCGCCAAGCGAAGAGCTGCGCCTGGTCGACACACCAAACGCCAAAACCATCGCGCAACTGGTCGAAGGTTTCAATCTGCCGATTGAAAAAACCATCAAGACTCTGGTGGTTCACGCTGAAGAGAAAGGCAAACTGATCGCGCTGATCATTCGCGGTGACCACGAGCTGAACGAGATCAAGGCTGCCAACCAGCCAGGCGTTGCCAACCCGTTGGTCATGGCCTGCGAAGCAGAACTGCGTGACGCCATTGGCGCCGGCGCCGGTTCCCTCGGCCCGTTGAACCTGCCATTGCCGATCATCATCGACCGTTCGGTCGAGCTAATGAGCGATTTCGGCATCGGTGCCAACATTGATGACAAACACTACTTCGGCGTCAACTGGGAGCGCGATCTGCCGGTTCCAACCGTCGCCGACCTGCGTAATGTCGTCAGTGGAGATCCAAGCCCGGACGGCAAAGGCACCCTGGAAATCAAACGCGGCATCGAAGTCGGGCACATCTTCCAGCTGGGCACCAAGTACAGCGAAGCGATGAAGTGCCAGGTCCTCGGTGAAAACGGCAAGCCTGTCACCCTGGCCATGGGCTGCTACGGCATTGGCGTTTCACGCGTGGTTGCCGCTGCCATCGAGCAGAACAACGACGAACGCGGGATCATCTGGGGCGACAGCCTGGCGCCGTTCCAGATCGCCTTGGTACCGCTGCGCTACGAAACCGAACTGGTTCGCGAAGCCACCGACAAGCTATATGCCGAACTGACGGCCGCCGGTTTCGAAGTGCTGCTGGACGACCGCGACAAGAAAACCAGCCCGGGCATCAAGTTCGCGGACATGGAGCTGATCGGCATTCCACACCGGATCGTGGTCAGTGACCGCGGCCTCGCCGAAGGCAACCTGGAATACAAGAGCCGCACCGAGGCCGAGGCGCAAGCACTGCCGGTCGCAGACGTGCTGTCCTTCCTCCAAGCCCGTATTCGTCGCTGAAACCAGATCAAGAGAAGTCATGTTCAAGCGAAACACCTTAAGCCTCGGTGGTGCCGCCCTGTGCGGCACCCTGCTGCTCAGTGGCTGTGCCAATCAGATGTCACAACGCAGTGAGCACGAGGAACGTATCGAGCGCAAATTGCTCGATCACAGCCTGCAGATCGATGTCGGCGAGCCTAAGGTGCTTGAGCTGCCGCAACGCCGAGTGCGAATCCACGAGCAGAAGACTTTTGAAGTCACTGAGTTCGAAGTCACGCGTAACTACGATCGCTATACGCCTTACCAACCCTGGCGGGAGGTCTACGAGATCCCGCTGGGCGCGGTGGCGGTGATCGCAGGCGTCGCCGCGAACATTGTCAATGTGTTCGCCCTGGGTAACTTGCCAGACAGCGTGACCAAGGACTGGATCAGCTACGGTGTTGCCGGGCTCAACCCGTTCATGAACGTGCAGTCCCATGGTCGCGCCCAGCAAAACCTGGCCGGAATCGAAGAAACCCAGCGCGACAAACGTCTGGAATATTCGAGCCTGCCGTGGAGCGAGCGTCCGGTTGAGGTCAAGGCAGGCAAGCAAACCTTTGAACTGAGCACCGATCGCAACGGTGTTCTGCGCTTGAACCTGCTGGACAGTCCGTTTTCCGAAGCGGACCTGAACCACATCAACAAGCTGCAGATCAGCGTCGAAGATGCTCAGGATGACGTGCATACCGACTCATCCCTGGCGATCAGCAGCACCTTGCGTGGCAAGATGCTGGAAGCTCACGGGCTGATCTACGACGACCTCGAAGATGACGAAGTCAGCCAATGGGTGCATCGGGTAAAACGTCTGTCGGAGCTGGGCCTGGAGGAAGAAGCCAGCGAGCTGGAACAGAGCCTGATCGAATTGACCCGCAACGATCCCGAGTTGCAGCGTGAATTCCTCAAATCGCTGACCAAGGATGCCGGGCGACTGGTGGCAGATCCCGGGGTCTGATCGATCCGAAAAGCTTCGCGGGCAAGCCCGCGAAGGCGGTCTGACATTCAACAACACGCTGATACCTTGCTTTAATGGCTGAACAACTCCAACTGCTCATGCCCGCCGCGCAGGTCCTGCAAACGCACGCCAATCCCCAGCAGCCGCACCGGCTTGCCGCCCCGCTTGAAAGCCTGAGTCAATAATTGCTGATACCCATCCAGATCCCGCCCTGCTCCTGCCTGCTCCAGCGTGGTCTGGGTAAAGTCATGGAACTTCACTTTGACGAAAGGCTTGCCTGGCCGATAACTGCTGTCGATCCTCGCCATACGGCCGGTCAGGGTTTCCAGCAACTCTGGTAATTTCTCCAGGCAACTAGCCAGATCGGGCAAATCCACATCGTAGGTATTTTCCACACTGACAGACTGACGCCGGCTATCGTTCTGCACCAGCCGATCATCGATCCCACGAGCCAGCCCCCAGAGGCGCTCGCCAAAACTGCCGAATTCGCGCACCAGCGCCAACTTGCTCCAGTCCCGCAGCTCCAGGCAATTGACGATACCGAGCCTTCCCAGCTTATCCGCTGTGACCTTCCCCACCCCGTGCAGCTTGCTGACCGGTAGT
>JAPLSD010000824.1 GCA_026398835.1 Pseudomonas sp. | reverse complement strand
TTCTTCATTGCCGATGCGGTTGCTGGCGATCAGCGGCATCAGGTTGGCGCCGGCATGGCCTTGCTGCACGCGCTGCCAGTGGTCGCGGGACGAGATGGTCTTGTCGTGCGGCTCGCTGCCGATGGCGGTCGGGTAGAACAGGATTTCCGCGCCTTGCAACGCCATGCTGCGGGCGCATTCCGGGAACCACTGGTCCCAGCAGATGCCGACACCGATCTTCGCGTAACGGGTGTTCCAGACTTTGAAGCCGGTATCGCCCGGGTTGAAGTAGTACTTTTCGTGGTAGCCAGGGCCATCCGGAATGTGGCTTTTACGATAAATCCCGAGATTGCTGCCATCGGCATCGATGATCGCGATGCTGTTGAAGCGTGCGCGGCCGGCCAGTTCGAAGAAGCTGATTGGCAGAACGACTTGCAGCTCTTTGGCGACTTTCTGGAAGTGTGCGATGGCGACGTTGGTCTCAACCGGAGTGGCCAACTGCAGGTAATCCGGATTCGGCTTCTGGCAGAAATATGGGCTTTCGAACAATTCCTGGATCAGGATGATCTGCGCGCCCTTGGCAGCGGCCTCACGGACCAGCTTCTCAGCGGTCTCGATGTTGGCTTCAAGGTCCCAGGAACAGGCCATCTGGGTAGCGGCGACAGTAACGATACGGCTCATGAATCATCTCCCGGGCGAGTACAGAGGGTCGATTTTGGCATCGACCGATGACAGAAATGGGAACGGCAAGGTGCGGGTTATCCACACCTTGGGTTATGGCGACTTTATAGCCGATAAAAATCGGCTTTAAAAGCATTTACATCTCCATCCATCGAAATTATTTCAAATAATCCCGATAACAATCGAACTTAAACGCATTCCTTGCTCGCGATTGATCGTTCCCACGCGGGAGCGTGGGAACGATCTTTCTTCAGTGTTTTTAAAGCCCCTCATCCAGCACCTTCGACAAGGTATCGACAAAGAAGTCGACACTTTGCCGCGTGGTGCACATCGGCGGTTTGATCTTGAGGATGTTCAGGTAGTCGCCGGTCGGCTGCATGAAGATTCCCAGTTCGCGCAAGCGATCGCACAGCGCGGTGGTTTCTTCGGTGGCCGGTTCCAGGGTTTCGCGGTTGCGGATCAGTTCCACCCCCAGGTAGAACCCGGAGCCGTGGACCGCACCGACCAGCGGATGAAGGTCGATCAGCGCTTCAAGGCGTTCCTTGAAATGCCCGCCAACAATCTGCGCGTTTTCCCATAGTTTCTCTTCTTCCATCACGTCCAGCACCGCCATGCCGATCCGGCAACTGACCGGGCTGCCGCCAGCCGACGAGAAGAAGTAACCCTCGGCCTCCAGCGCTTCAGCGATTTCCCGGCGAGTGATCACCGCACCCAATGGCTGACCGTTGCCCATGCCTTTGGCCATGGTGATGATGTCTGGCACCACGCCCTGCTCTTCGAAACCCCAGAAGAATTTGCCCATACGGCCATAACCGACCTGCACTTCGTCGGCGATGCACACACCGCCCTGCGCGCGAACCCGCGCGTACACCTGTTGCAAGTAGCTTGGCGGCAGCGAAATACCACCGGCATTGCCGTACACCGGTTCGCAGATAAAACCGGCCAGTTGGCGGTTCTGCTCGGCCAATTTGGCCAGATTGTGCTCGACGCTGCGCACGTAATCCGGCGCGCTGTCCACGCCACGGAACTCTCCACGATAGGTGTTCGGCGCGGTTACCGGATGCACCCAGTCTGGACGGGTGCTGAGGGCTTTCGGGTTGTCGGCGATCGAGGTGGAAATCGCATCGGTGGCCACCGACCAGCCGTGATAAGCCTCGAGCACGCTTAGCACGTCACGCCCGCCGCTGTAGGCCCAGGCCAGACGTATCGCCAGGTCATTGGCCTCGGTGCCGCTATTGACCAGGAACACCCGATCCATGGAGTCCGGCGCCAGCGCCAGCAAACGTTCGGAGAACTCGGCAATCGCCGCGTAGTGGAAACGCGAGTTGGTGTTAAGCAGCGACCACTGTCGGCTGGCCTCAGCAGCCATGCGCGGATGACCGTGACCGAGCACCGCGACATTGTTAAGCATGTCCAGATAAGAGCGGCCCTGCATGTCGATCAAGTGATTGCGCCAGCCACGCTCGATACGCGGTGGGTCGACGTAATAGTGTTTTTGCGAGCGGGCGAAACTAGCGTCGCGCCGGGCCAGCAGGGTTTTTGGGTCGAGTTCCGGCTCAGCATCGCAGGCAAGCCCCAACAGCGTCGCTGGCGAGGGACACAACGCCTGCCAGGCAGGCGCCTGTGAAGGTGTGCAGAACAACGGAGGGTTGAGTTCCTGACCTCGGCACAACTGCACCCGCAACGCACCGTCGACCTCGCCCAGCACCTGGCCTTTGACCAACGCGGCCCCCGCATGCAGCGAAGGACTGACACCCCACAGGCGAACGCTCAACTGCGCGCTGTCCAGCCGTAAGGCGCCATCGGCCGCCACGTGCAAAACACCGGCAAACGGTGCCTCCACTGTGGTGCCTCGCGGTACCTGCAATTGCACATGCAACGGGCAGGTGTCCGGCTCAGTGGCGCTGTCCGGACGCGTCCGGGACAATCGGTATTGCCCATAACGACTGGCCGCCAAATGATGGGCTGAGGCGGCTTCGGCCAGCAAGCGCTCGTCGATACCCTCCTGCTCCCAGTTGCCAGCCTCGAAATGCGGGCTGAGCACACCGAGATCAATCAGCGCAAACTGACGCCCCACCAGGCCCGGCAGCAACGGCGCGAAGCCTTCGCTGGCAATCGGCGGCAGCGAATGCCCCACCGCCGTAAGGATCGCCGCTTCCATCAGTTCGAACGGCACCGAGGTGGCGACGCGGAAAATTTCCCACTCGTGGGTAAGGTTGTCGCGACTGTACTGGTTCTGCGGATCGATGCTGACCTGTTGCTCCCCGCTGAGTACCAGCACCGCCGCACGCGCGACGATCAGCGGCCAGAGCACCAGTAACTCCTCGTGCTGCAACGGATTGACCGCGTGATAAGCCTGGATCGCCGGAAGAATGTAGAACGGATCACCGTCGGCATGGTGCAGCAGCGCAGCGCACGTCACCGACAGATCGGTAATGCGCCAGGTGCGAATCAGGTCGCCGAAATCGATAACGCCCTGTAACTGCCATTGGCGTTGCTGATCCCGCAGCCAGACCACGTTGTCATCGGTGATGTCCATGTGGATCGCCTGCACCGGCAGCTTCGCCACCAGCGGTTGCAAACGGCGTTCAGCGTGCAGCGCAGCGTCGGCAATCAACGCTCGCTGACGTTCATCGGTGATCACTGGCAAGAGATGGCTGATCAGCGTGTTGGCGTGACGGGCATCCCATTGCAGTGCACGTTCCAGCCCCGGGTGCTGGAAGGTGGCCAGGGCCAGGTCCATCTCTCCACAGAGTCTTCCCAGGCCGGACACCAGTTCATGGCCCAGGTGCTTGAGGTGGGTCAGCGATTGACCTTCGATGTAATCGAGCAAACGCACGTGTACCGCTTGTCCGGCCACTTCCAGGGAGAGCAGGTCTTCACCGTTGTTTGCCGCAATCACCCGTGGCACGTGCAACCCGGGGTGCGCGCCCAAGTGATTGAGGGCCGCGTGTTGGGCCTCAAGCTCGATTCCTGCGTAGTCGCCGCGACAGATTTTCAGGACGAAGCGGCCCTGGTCACTGTCTAGCCGGTAGTTGAGATCCTGCTGGCTGCCCAACGAGTGCAGCGTGCCGTTCAGGCCGTAATGCTTGTGCAGCAGCTCTAGCGCTTGCTGTGCAGTGACCTGCGGACCCGGCAGACTGGCGCGATGAATCAACGTGGCGAGCGACATACAACGACCTCTGTAATTTTTATCAGGCGTCTATATCGCCACTGCGACCGCCGATGCGCAACCCCCTT
>JAPLSD010000634.1 GCA_026398835.1 Pseudomonas sp. | reverse complement strand
GAAGTGCTGGAACACCATGCCGACTTCACGACGGATCGCTTCGATCTGCTTGAGGTCGTTGGTCAGTTCCACGCCATCGACCACGATGCGGCCCTGCTGGTGTTCTTCCAGACGATTAAGGCAACGAATGGTGGTCGATTTGCCGGAACCCGACGGGCCGCACAGGACAATACGCTCGCCCTGTTTGACATTCAGGTTGATGTCTTTCAATACGTGGAACTGGCCGTACCACTTGTTCACACCCTGCATCTGAATAATGCCTTCAGGGCTCACAGGCTGTTTGATCGCTTCACTCATCACAACACTCCTAACGCTTGTGGCCTGTGTCCAGCTTACGTTCCAAATGCATGGAATAGCGGGACATACCAAAACAGAAAATCCAGAACACCAGGGCTGCGAATACATAGCCTTCGGTGGCCATGCCCAGCCACTTCGGGTCGGCGGCGGCTTGTTTGACGCTGTTGAGCAGATCGAACAGGCCGATGATGATCACCAGGCTCGTGTCCTTGAACAGCGCAATAAAAGTGTTAACGATGCCCGGAATCACCAGCTTCAAGGCTTGCGGCAGAATCACCAGCCCCATGCTACGCCAGTAACCGAGGCCCATCGCGGCAGCCGCTTCGTACTGACCTTTGGGAATGGCTTGCAGACCGCCGCGCACCACCTCGGCCACATAGGCCGACTGGAACAGAATCACCCCGATCAGTGCCCGCAGCAGCTTGTCGAAGTTCATGCCCTCAGGCAGGAACAACGGCAGCATCACCGAGGACATGAACAGCACGGTGATCAACGGCACGCCACGCCAAAACTCGATAAAGGTCACGCAGACCACACGAATTGCCGGCATGTTCGAGCGGCGACCCAGCGCCAGCACGATCCCCAGCGGCAACGCACCGGCGATCCCGACAGTGGCGATCACCAGGGTCAGCATCAGGCCGCCCCATTGGCTGGTCGCTATGTTGGTCAGACCAAAAATACCGCCATGCAGCAGGAAGTAGGCAATGATCGGATAGAGCACCAGAAAGCTCAGGCCGTAGATCGCCTTGTGCCGGACGCGCGCGATGAACAATGGCGCCACGCCAATCACCGCCAGCCACACGGTCAGGTCCACACGCCAGCGCAAGTCAGTCGGGTAGTAGCCGTACATGAACTGGCCGAAGCGCTGCTGAATGAACACCCAGCAGGCGCCTTCCTTGGTGCAATCGGCGCGGGTAGTGCCGACCCAGTTGGCGTCGAGAATCGCCCAATGCAGGATCGGCGGAACTACCAGATAAATCAGGTAGAACGCGAACAGCGTCAGCAGGGTGTTGATCCAGCTGGAGAACATGTGCGTGCGCATCCACGCCACGATACCGATGCTGCTGCTCGGCGCGGGCATGTCAGGTTTGAAAATATGAATCGTCATGTGCGCTTCCTCACCGCTCGATCAGCGCAATGCGCTTGTTGTACCAGTTCATCAGCAGGGAAATGCTGATGCTGATCGCCAGGTACACGCTCATGGTGATGGCAATAACCTCGATCGCCTGCCCGGTCTGGTTCAGCACCGTACCGGCAAACAGCGAAACCATTTCCGGATAACCAATACCAGCGGCCAGCGAGGAGTTCTTCGCCAGGTTCAGGTATTGGCTGGTCAGCGGCGGAATGATCACACGCAACGCTTGCGGGATGATCACCTTACGCAGGGTCGGACCATTGCGCAGGCCCAGGGAACGGGCTGCTTCGGTCTGGCCATGGCTGACCGACTTGATGCCCGAGCGCACGATCTCGGCAATAAATGCCGCCGTGTACACCGTCAGGGCCAGGGTCAAGGCCAGTAGTTCCGGGATCAACACCCAGCCGCCGACGAAGTTGAAGCCTTGCAGTTGGGGCATTTCCCAATGCAGCGGAGCGCCAAAAATCAGGGCGCACAACGCAGGAATCACCAGAAACAACGCCAGACCGGTCCAGAATTTGTGGAACGGTACACCGGTCGCTTCGAATCGCTTGTTGGCCCAGCGGCACATCAGCACGATGGCGACAATGGCCACCACGACGCTGACCACGAACGGCCAGAAACCGTGGGAGATCAGGGCTGCCGGCATGTTCAAGCCACGGCTGCTGACGAAGAAGGTATCGCCGAAGTTATGACTGTTGCGCGGTCCTGGCATGGTCAGGAACACCGCGAAGTACCAGAACAGAATCTGCAGCAGCGGCGGAATGTTGCGGAAGACCTCAACGTAGACGGTCGCCAGTTTGCTGATGATCCAGTTCTGCGACAGCCGGGAAACGCCGACGATGAAACCCAGGATCGTCGCCAGGATCACGCCGATAAAGGTCACCAACAGGGTATTGAGCAGACCGATGACAAACACTCGGGCATAGGTGTCCGATTCGGTGTAGTCGATCAGGTGCTGAGCAATACCGAAACCGGCGCTGCGCTCAAGAAAGCTGAAACCCGAGGTAATGCCCCGGTGCTGAAGGTTGGTCTGCGTGTTATCGAACAGATACCAGCCCATCGAGACCACCGCCACAATGGTGATGATCTGAAATAGCCACGCACGCACTTTTGGATCGCTGAGGCTGAGCCTCTGCTTTGGTGCGCCGATTGAATTTTGCATGAAGTGCCCCAGAAATAATGGAACAGAACATCACCCGGTGGTTGGCCCACCGGGTGATAGAACCATCAGCGCACTGGTGGTGCGTATTGAATGCCGCCGTTGTTCCACAGAGCGTTCAGCCCGCGGTCGATGGCCAGCGGAGTGCTTTTGCCCAGGTTGCGCTCGAACACTTCGCCGTAGTTGCCCACTTGCTTGACGATCTGCACAACCCAGTCTTTGCGCACTTTCAGGTCCTTGCCGTATTCGCCGTCAGTGCCCAACAGACGTGCAACGTCCGGGTTCTTGGTAGCTTTGGCTTCGGCTTCGACGTTTTTCTGCGTGATACCCATTTCTTCAGCATTGAGCATGGCGAACAGGGTCCACTTGACGATACTGAACCACTCTTCGTCGCCCTTACGCACGACCGGGCCCAGAGGCTCCTTGGAGATAGTTTCCGGCAGAACGACGTAGTCGCCCGGGGTCGCCAGCTTGCTGCGCTGTGCGTAGAGCTGGGATTTGTCGGAGGTCAGTACGTCGCAACGACCGGATTCCAGCGACTTGGCGCTTTCATCGGAGGTGTCGAAAGTGATCGGGGTGTACTTCAGACCATTGCCACGGAAGAAGTCGGAAACGTTCAGCTCGGTAGTGGTACCGGCTTGAATGCAGATGGTTGCACCGTCGAGCTCTTTAGCGCTCTTGACGCCCAGCTTCTTGTTTACCAAAAAGCCGATGCCGTCGTAGTAAGTCACGCCAGCAAACACCAGACCCATGCCCGAATCGCGGGAGCTGGTCCAGGTGGTGTTACGCGACAGCACGTCGATTTCGCCGGATTGCAGCGCGGTGAAACGCTCTTTGGCGTTCAACTGGCTGAATTTGACCTTGGTCGCGTCGCCGAATACGGCAGCAGCCACAGCGCGGCAGACGTCAGCGTCGATCCCGAGGATCTTGCCGGTTGCGTCCGGTACCGAGAAACCTGGCAGACCGTCACTCACGCCACACTGTACGAAACCTTTCTTCTGCACTGCATCCAGGGTTGCACCCGCCTGAGCGAACCCACTGACACCGAGTACTGCGGCCGCAGTCACGATGGCCAGGGTGGATTTCAACATCTTCATTCAAACCTCCAGTTTTGCTCTTGTTGTGTCGGAGCTTGAGCCTTGCCGCACCCTTATGAGGCGCTGTTGACCCGTGTTGGCTTTTTTTAGGGTCAAGCGGCGTAAGACCTTCGCTATGAGTCTAGTAGGAGAAAATCCACAGAATGGAAAACTCACTTCTCACCAATCGGCCGAACGGGCTGTAGCCCTTTCATGTTCGCGAAGCCCGTAGCGGCCCTTGGCGAACGTCCATCACCGGATTTTTCTGCTATCCCACAACCGAAGGTAGACTGATAGTGTTACCGCTCGGCGCAGGATTGCTTGCACAGCTTTTCACATAGCAAAGCCCGTACCACACCGACCGCTAAAGCGTTTCAGCGGCAGGTCAATAGCAAAACTTTCAATCTTGCGACATCTTCTTAACTGATCAACCAGAAGCGCACGCCGACCGAGCACACAATGAGCGCGCGCGCACAATAATGGAGCAGACATGACCCAGACCCTGATTCTTCAGCCCAGCAAGCCCGTTGACGCCTGCGTGATCTGGCTGCACGGCCTGGGCGCCGACCGCTACGATTTCCTGCCGGTGGCCGAAGCGCTACAAGAAAGCCTGCTGACCACTCGCTTTGTTTTGCCCCAGGCACCGACTCGCGCCGTGACCATCAATGGCGGTTACGAGATGCCAAGCTGGTATGACATTCTGGCCATGAACCCGGCACGGGCAATCAGCCGCGAGCAGCTGGATGAGTCCGCGCAAACGCTCATCAAATTGATCGAAGAACAGCGCGCTAGCGGAATAGACGCCTCGCGGATTTTTCTCGCCGGTTTTTCCCAAGGCGGCGCGGTGGTTTTGCACACGGCCTTTTTGAAGTGGCAAGGCCCTCTGGGTGGCGTACTTGCCCTCTCCACTTACGCCCCGACATTCAGTGACGAACTGCAACTGTCGGCGAGCCAACAGCGGATTCCGGTGTATTGCCTGCATGGTCACTACGATGAGGTCGTACAAAACGCCATGGGCCGAACCGTCTATGAGCATTTGAAGCGACTTGATGTCACCGTGACATGGCAGGAATACCCAATGGGCCACGAAGTGTTACCCGAAGAGATTCGCGACATTGGCGTGTGGTTGGCTGATCGCTTG
>JAPLSD010000725.1 GCA_026398835.1 Pseudomonas sp. | reverse complement strand
TTCGGCAATCTGGCGCGCAACCCGCAAAGTGTTCAGGACATGCGCCAGAGCGCTGAACCCGCTACCGCCCATGGTTTGGTACGGGCGATAGACTGGGAGCTGGGCGAGATCGAAGCCGAAGGTGAAAACCTGAAAGTCGAATTCGTCTTGCCGCAGCTCGAAGACGGCTTGCCGGGTTGGCCGCACCAGGTTGAGTTGAAGCTGAACATTCGTCTGGATGAGCAGCTGCACATCAGCCTCACCAGCCACAACCTGGGCGCTGAAAGCGTGAGCATCAGCCAGGCGCTGCACAGCTACTTCGCGGTCAGCGACGTGCGCAACGTACACGTCGAAGGGCTGGACGGGCTGAGCTATATCGAAACCCTGGACGACTGGAAAACCTGTATTCAGGCCGGTGATTTGCGCTTTACCGGTGAAACCGACCGCATCTATCTGGATACGCCTGAACAGCTGAACATTGTTGACCCGACCTGGGAACGGCGCATTCAGCTGACCAGCCGTGGTTCGCGCTCGGCGGTGATCTGGAATCCCTGGATCGAACGCGCCAAACAGTTCAGCGATATGGCCGACGATGGCTGGCAGCGCATGCTGTGCATCGAGACGGCGAATGTGATGGATGACGTGGTGACCTTGGCGCCGGGGGCGAAGCATACGTTGGGTGTGAGTGTGGTTAGCAAGTCTCTGTAAAAACACCGCGGACAACTGTGGCGAGGGGGCAAGCCCCTCGCCACAGGTTCTGCGCCAGACGAACTGGCGCCTTATAAATCCGACTCTTTCACCGCCCGCACTTTCTCCGCATCCAGCGCATACGCCGCATCAGCCAGGTCATTGTTGACCTTCTCGACTTTCAGCGTGCCTGTCACCCACAGCGGCGTGTAGATGTCGCTCAGCTTCAAGCCCTTCGGATAACGCACCAGCACCAGTTGATTGGGTGGTGGTGGCGGCACATGGATGCAGGCGCCTGGGTATGGCACCAGGAAGAACAGCGTGCTGCGACCTTTGGCATCCGTTTCCAGCGGCACTGGATAACCACCAATACGGATGTTTTTGTCGTTCATCGCCGCTACGGTTTTGGTCGAATACATCACCGCGGGCAGGCCTTTACTCTGCTTCAAGCCACCTTTGTCGGTAAAGGTGCCGTTAGCTTCGGGCGAGTTATGGTCGATTTCCGGCATTTGTTCGAGGGCTTTCTGGTCCGACTTGGGCATCAGTTCGAGCCAGTCGGTTTCCGGCAGTTCGCCGGCATGGGCCAGGCCACTGCCCAGCAAGAGAAGAGTCAACAGAAGACGGCGCATAACAGGCTCGATAAAAGGAGGGGACGATAAGTCGCCGAATATTCTAAGCCCTCTCCGCGCGCAGCACAGAGAGGGCTTTATCGCTTAAATCAGCTCTTTTTGATCATGCCGTAAATCACCAGCAACACGATCGCGCCTACCAGTGCGCCGATGAAGCCCGCACCTTGGCCCGCCTGATAGATGCCCAGCATCTGGCCACCATAGGTCGCCGCCAGCGAACCACCGATACCGAGCAGGATGGTCATGATCCAGCCCATACTGTCATCGCCCGGTTTCAGGAAGCGTGCCAGCAGACCAACGATCAAGCCGATAAAGATGGTTCCGAAAATATGCATGGCATTTCCTCTGTATGGAGTGGTTATGCCAAAGCCTAGACAGACTTTGACATCCTGCCATCAGAGGTTGACGGCCCTCGAATGGTTCCCGACCGCGCCAGAGATTGTTACTCGGCGATCAGCGCTTCGACCTTGAGGATCTGCTGCGCAAGCGTGGCCTTGTCAGCGCAACGCAGGCTGGCGTGACCGACCTTGCGACCGACCTTGAACGCCTTGCCATAGTGGTGCAGATGGCAATCGGCGATGGCCAAAACCTTCTCGGTCTCCGGCACCTTGCCGATGAAGTTAAGCATCGCGCTTTCACCGACCTTGGCCGTCGAGCCCAGCGGCAGACCGGCAACAGCCCGCAGGTGGTTTTCGAACTGGCTGCACTCGGAGCCTTCAGTGGTCCAGTGCCCAGAGTTGTGCACACGCGGGGCGATTTCGTTGGCCTTGAGGCCACCGTCGACTTCAAAGAACTCGAACGCCATCACGCCGACGTATTCCAGCTGCTTGAGCACACGGCTCGAATAGTCTTCAGCCAACGCTTGCAGTGGATGATCGGTGCTGACCACCGACAGACGCAAAATGCCGTTGTCGTGAGTGTTGTGTACCAGCGGGTAGAACTTCGTTTCGCCATCGCGGGCACGCACAGCGATCAACGAGACTTCGCCAGTGAAACGCACGAAACCTTCCAGCAGGCAAGCAACGCTGCCCAGCTCGGCGAAAGTGCCCACCACATCGGCGGCAGTGCGCAGAACTTTCTGTCCTTTGCCGTCGTAACCCAGGGTGCGGGTTTTCAACACAGCCGGCAGACCAATGCTGGCCACGGCCGCGTCCAGATCAGCTTGCGACTGGATGTCGGCGAACGCCGGGGTTGGAATCCCGAGGTCTTTGAACATGCTCTTTTCGAACCAGCGATCCCGGGCAATGCGCAAAGCTTCGGCGCTCGGGTAGACCGGCACGAACTGCGACAAGAAGGCCACGGTTTCAGCCGGGACGCTTTCGAACTCGAAGGTCACCAGATCCACTTCATCGGCCAGCTGGCGCAAGTGGTCCTGATCGCCGTAATCGGCCCGCAGGTGTTCGCCCAACGCCGCCGCGCAGGCATCCGGCGCGGGGTCCAGAAAGGCGAAGCTCATCCCCAGCGGTGTACCCGCCAAAGCCAACATGCGACCCAACTGGCCGCCACCGATTACACCGATCTTCATCGTCAAAAACCTCAGGCGATGCGTGGGTCTGGATTTTCCAGGACGCTGTCTGTCTGCTCAGCGCGGAATTTTTTCAGCACGGAATGGAATTGCGGGTGTTTGGCGCCGAGGATGCTCGCGGACAATAGCGCAGCATTGATTGCGCCTGCCTTGCCGATCGCCAGAGTCGCCACCGGAATGCCCGCAGGCATCTGCACGATGGACAGCAGCGAATCGACGCCCGAGAGCATCGACGACTGCACTGGCACGCCGAGCACCGGCAGGTGCGTCTTGGCCGCACACATGCCAGGCAAGTGGGCAGCGCCACCGGCGCCAGCGATGATCACCTCGATGCCACGTGCTTCGGCCTCTTCGGCGTACTGGAACAGCAGGTCCGGGGTGCGGTGGGCAGAGACCACTTTCACCTCGTAAGGGATGCCGAGCTTTTCCAGCATATCGGCGGTGTGGCTAAGGGTGGACCAATCGGACTTGGAGCCCATGATCACGCCAACCAGT
>JAPLSD010000562.1 GCA_026398835.1 Pseudomonas sp. | reverse complement strand
TTGCCGACCGCCATGGCTGCGCGAATCTTGTCACCTATACCGCCTCTGGCGGCGCTCAGGTCCGGGGCCATGCGTGAGCTTTGAGAAGGAATCATGTGTGCCATCCGTTCAATGACTGACGAGCATGGCTCGTCGGGACTTCAAGGGCGCGTGATCAATCGTCGGGGTGCGCGGGCTTGCGCAGGGCGAACTCGATGATTGATTGGCTGAGTGTTCTCGTCGACTCAAGGAGCGGACGAAAGCGTTTTATTCAGCATGCAAGCACGGCTCAGCCGAGGGCGCGTAGAGCGTCCGGATGAGGGCTGCGGATGGGCGCCAGACGAGGCGCATGGAGGATAGAGCGAGGGAGCAAGGCGTTGAATGCGAGCATGAGCGTGTACCCGATTTTTGAAATTTTTATGGTGTGTTCTGGGTCTTTGGTAACTGAGGCCCGCTTTCGGAGACGGGGCTCAATGTGCTGTCGATGGTGCGCAGTGAGCGAAAAATCGTCAATTCACTAACGGCCATTGTGTTCGATAATCGCCCGAAAAACTAACCAGTTCGTACACTTTGAATTGCTGTATGGAATCGCCAGACCAATAATTCGCTCACATTTTAAAAGCGGCGCAAATTCCCTGTAGCCGCTGGGCTGGCCTCTACCCACAACCGGGAGTTGAAACATGCAGCGTTCCATTGCCACCGTTTCCTTGAGCGGTACCCTGCCGGAAAAACTTGAAGCCATCGCCGCCGCCGGGTTCGACGGGGTGGAGATTTTCGAGAATGACCTGCTCTACTACGACGGCAGCCCGCGTGAAATCAAGCAGATGTGCGCTGACCTCGGTATCGCCATCACGCTGTTTCAACCCTTCCGTGATTTTGAAGGCTGCCGCCGCGATCGTTTGCCGCGCAATCTCGAGCGGGCCGAGCGCAAGTTTGACCTGATGCAGGAACTCGGCACCGATCTGGTGCTGGTGTGCAGCAACGCCTCGGCAGACAGCGTCGGCGATGAGCAGATCCTGATCGACGACTTGCGTCTGTTGGCCGAACGCGCTGGCGCTCGTGGACTGAGGATCGGCTATGAGGCGCTGGCCTGGGGCCGGCATGTGAACACTTATCAACAGGTGTGGAACATCGTCCGTCAGGCCGATCACCCAAGCCTCGGCGTGTTGCTGGACAGTTTTCACACCTTGTCGCTCAAAGGCGACCCGAGTGCCATCGCCGAGATTCCCGGCGACAAGATTTTCTTTGTGCAAATGGCCGATGCGCCGATTCTGGCCATGGACGTTTTGGAGTGGAGCCGGCACTTCCGCTGCTTCCCTGGCCAGGGTGAGTTCGACTTGCCGGGCTTCCTCGCGCCCATCATCAAGAGCGGCTACACCGGGCCGCTGTCACTGGAAATCTTCAACGATGGTTTCCGCGCCGCGCCGCCACGGGCCAATGCCGCCGATGGTTTGCGCTCGCTGCTGTATCTGGAAGAAAAGACCCGCGAGCGGCTGCAGCAAGAAACCGTGCCCGTGGCCAACCTCGATACGCTGTTTGCCACGCCTGCGGCCAGCGAATACGACGGCATCGAGTTTCTTGAGTTCGCGGTGGACGAAAGCCTCGGCGCCAAGCTCTCCCATTGGCTGGAGCGGCTGGGGTTCGTCAAGGCCGGTCAGCATCGTTCCAAGAGCGTCAGCTTGCTGCGTCAGGGCGATATCAACCTGATCCTCAACTCTGAGCCGTATTCATTTGCCCACAGTTTTTTCGAGTCCCACGGGCCGTCGCTGTGTGCCACGGCGATTCGGGTCAAGGACAGCGCCAGCGCGCTGGCACGGGCGGTGGCTTACAAAGGTCAGCCTTATCGCGGCCTGGTCGGACCGAACGAGCTTGAGCTGGCAGCGGTGCGGGCGCCGGATGGCAGCCTGATTTACCTGGTGGATCAAGACGTCGATGGCAAAACTCTCTACGACACCGACTTCAACTTGCAACCGGCGTCGACCACCAGCGGCGGCCTCAAGCGCATCGACCATATGGCCATGGCGCTGCCGGCGGACAGTCTCGACAGCTGGGTGCTGTTCTACAAAAGCCTGCTGGATTTCGAGGCTGACGATGAAGTGGTGCTGCCCGATCCTTATGGTCTGGTGAAGAGCCGTGCGCTGCGCAGCCGTTGCAGCTCGATTCGCTTGCCGCTGAACATCTCCGAGAACCGCAATACGGCGATTTCTCACGCCTTGTCCAGTTATCGTGGCTCCGGAGTGCACCACATCGCCTTCGATTGTGACGACATCTTCGTCGAAGTCAGTCGGGCCAAAGAGGCCGGTGTGCCACTGCTCGACATCCCGCTCAACTATTACGATGACCTCGCTGCACGCTTCGATTTCGACGACGAGTTTCTCAGCGAACTGGCGTACTACAACGTGCTGTATGACCGTGACGCGCAGGGCGGTGAGCTGTTCCACGTCTACACCGAACCTTTCGAAGGGCGTTTTTTCTTCGAAATTATCCAGCGCAAGAATGGCTACGTGGGTTATGGCGCGGCGAACGTCGCGGTGCGCCTGGCAGCGATGGCCAAATCGCGCAGTGGTGGCGTGAGACACGCCAAGTTGTAGGAGTTTCGTAACGGCGGTCAGAAACGGCCGCCTGTGTGCTTTCTTTCACTGCGTAGCGCGGCCCATAATCGGCAACCTGTGCACTGATGGCCGTGAGCCCAGAATGACAATGACCCCAGAACTCTCCGTAGCGCCCGACGAGCCTGCTCTCGAGCCGCGCAAGAGTCGCAAGAACAACCCGGAAAAGACCCGCGAGAACATTCTTCAAGAAGCTATTGTCGAGTTCGTCCAGCAGGGGCTTTCGGGAGCTCGTGTCGATGCCATCGCCGAGCGCATCCACACCTCCAAACGCATGATCTATTACTACTTTGGCAGTAAGGAACAGCTCTACGTCGAGGTGCTGGAGAAACTCTACGGTGATATCCGCAGCACCGAGAACCGTCTGCACCTGACTGAGCTGGAACCCCGTGAGGCGATTCGGCGGTTGGTGGAATTCACCTTCGATCACCACGACCGCAACGTCGACTT
>JAPLSD010000253.1 GCA_026398835.1 Pseudomonas sp. | reverse complement strand
CTGCAACTCGCCGGCGCACCATCGATAGACCCGGCAGTCGCCGACATGGGCCAAGGTAAAGCGCCGACCCCGCAACACCAGCGCGCTGACGGTGGTGAGCAATGGCTGCCCGCCACCGTTGGCCTGCAACCAGCGATTCTGCGCCAGCAACAGCCGATCGAGGGCCTGCGCCACGCCCCAGGTTTCTGGCGTGGCGTAGTAATCCAGCGCCAGTGCCTGCAAGGTCGAGCGAGCGGCGAGGCCGCCGTCGGCACACTGGCTGACACCGTCTGCGATGGCGAATAGATAGCCCTTGCTGGCGGCCAGCGCTGGGGCCGGGGTCACCAGGCGCAGGGCGTCCTGATTTTCATCCCGTGGGCCGGTGGCGCTGGCCTGGGCGAAGCTCAGTTGCAGGCTCATTAAGCGCTTAGACCCGTGCAGCGGTCACGGCCGCCGAACCCCACGTGGTTCTCCAGCGACGTTTAACCCCGTGCAGACCGAACCAGGCCAGCACGCCGAGGCTGGCGAACAACCAAAGCGCAAGCTGATAGCTGCCGGTGCTCTGTTTGATCGCGCCCATTCCCGCTGCCAAGGCGAAGCCGCCAATGCCGCCGGCCATGCCGATCAGGCCGGTCATCACGCCGATCTCCCGACGAAAGCGCTGCGGTACCAGTTGGAAGACCGCGCCGTTACCGGCACCCAGACCGAGCATGGTGCAGACGAACAGGGCGAGGGCGGCGTAGGAGCTCGGCAGGTTGAAACCCACCACGGTGATGCAGATCGCCGCAACGGTGTACATGCCGAGCAAGGTGCGAATGCCACCGAAGCGATCCGCCAGGGCGCCGCCCAACGGGCGCATCAGGCTGCCACCGAACACGCAAGCGGCGGTGTAGTAGCCGGCGGTTACCGGGCTCAAGCCGTATTGGTCGTTGAAGTAGCCGGGCAGGGCGCTGGCCAGACCGATAAAACCACCGAAGGTCACGCTGTAGAAAAACATGAACCACCAGCTATCGCGGTCACCCAGTGCCTTGAAGTAGTCAGCCATGGATTTTGCTTTTGGCCGCTCAGGGGCATTTTTCGCCAGCCAGGCAAAGACGATCAGGGCCAGGATCAGCGGGATCAGCGCAAAACCGAACACATTGCTCCAGCCAAATGCCGCCGCCAGCAGCGGGGCGATCAATGCAGCGAACACCGTGCCGGAGTTGCCCGCACCGGCAATGCCCATCGCCTTGCCTTGATGCTGCGGTGGATACCACTGCGAGGCCAGCGGCAGGGCGACAGCGAACGAGGCGCCGGCCATGCCGAGAAACAGGCCGAGCACCAGTGCTTGCTCATAGCTGTGAATACCCAGTTTCCAGGCGCCGAACAGCGCGCAGATCACGATCACCTGGCCGATCAGCCCGGCAGTTTTCGGTGACAGGCGATCTGCCAGCAAGCCCATCACAAAGCGCAGGAAAGCCCCGGCCAGAATCGGCGTGGCGACCACCAGACCGCGTTGTTGGGTGGTCAGATGCAAATCGGCGGCGATCTGCACCGCCAAAGGGCCGAGCAGGTACCAGACCATGAAACTCAGGTCGAAATAGAGGAAGGCCGCGAACAATGTCGGGGTATGGCCGGATTTCCAGAAGCTTGATTTCATCGCGCACCTCAGCTGTGAAGAGTCTCGAAAGGAGTCATGAGCTTTCAGGTGGGGCGCCCATAACGGCCGCGCCACCGGCCCCGGGCTATGGGGCTAAAACGAAAAAACGCCGCAACCCGATGCGTTAGTGCAAAAGGGTGTGCGACGTCTTTGTCGTAGGTGGGGCAACCGCCGTTGGTTACCTGTATGGATTACTTAGCAAGAGCTGAGCCAACAGTTGAGATTATGATCGTTCCCACGCTCTGCGTGGGATCCTCTGTTAGCCCAGCAACTCACTCATCGCAATAATCTGCTCAGCCACTTGAATCAGCTTCTGCTGGCGGCTCATAGCCTGGCGGCGCATCAGGGTGTAGGCCTCTTCTTCCTTGCAGTCCTTCATCTTCATCAGCAAGCCCTTGGCCAGCTCGATGCGCTTGCGCTCGGCCAATTGCTGATCGCGAGCCTGGAGTTGCGCACGCAAGGCCTGGTCGCTTTCGAAGCGGGCCATGGCCACGTCGAGAATCGGTTGCAGGCGTGAGGCGAGGATGCCTTCGACGATATAGGCGCTGACCCCGGACTTGATCGCCTGACGCATCACGTCCGGGTCATGTTCGTCGGTAAACATGACGATCGGCCGTGGCTGGTCGCGGCTGACCAGTACCACTTGTTCCATCACATCGCGGCTCGGTGACTCGGTATCGATCAAAATCACATCTGGACGCACCGTTTCGACGCGCGCCGGCAGGTCGATGGTCAGGCCGGATTCGTCGATTACTTCAAACCCGGCTTCGGTCAGGGCCGCTTTGAGCCGTCCGACTTTTTTGGCCGTGTCGT
>JAPLSD010000079.1 GCA_026398835.1 Pseudomonas sp. | reverse complement strand
GCGCCGCTGCGCAGTTGCACCTGAGACGGTTCTGGCAGTTTGGCGATGCCGGTCTCGCCGACGACTTCGCACTGGATGTCGTAGCCATACTGGCAATTGACGAAAATCTCGACGTCGATGCGGGTGCCCTTGGCAGTTTCCAGCAGGACGATCTGCGGGTCTTTCAAATGGGCGTGGGCTTTGCTGGTCTTGCGCGGGAACACCACCTGCACCGACACATAGTCATCGGCTAGCAGCCAGCGCAACACGTCCAGTTCATGGATCAGCGTGTCGGTGATCGCCATGTCGGTCTTGTAGTTCTCGCCCACGGTCGGATTGCGGTGAGCGCAATGCAGCATTAGCGGCTCGCCGATCTGGCCACTGTCGATCACCGCTTTGAGTGCCTGATAACCCTGATCGTAAGGGCGCATGAAACCAACCTGCACCAGACGCTTGCCATGGGCCACTTCGGCCTCGACGATCTTGCGGCAGCCTTCTGCCGTCACCGCCAGCGGCTTCTCGCAGAACACCGGTTTGCCGGCGGCAATTGCCGCGAGCACAAACTCTTCATGGCTCGGGCCCCAGGACGTCACCAAAATCGCCTCGACTTCGGGCGCCTTGATCAGCGCATGGCCATCCGGGTAGACCTCAGCGGTCAATTTCAAATCGGCGACAACCTTGGCGGCCTGCTCAAGATTGATATCGGTAACGGCCACCACCTGGCTGTTGAGCAGGGTCTGGCTGCAACGACGGATATGGTCCTGACCGATGGCACCGGTGCCGATGACGCCGACCCGCAACGAATTAGAAAGCAAAGACATGTCTGTTCTCCATTGGAATGTTTTGTTTGCAGAGCAATCAGTACTGACGGGCCTTGGCCAGTCGTTCATTCAGGGTTTTCGCCACCGCGTCGGTGCGAGCACTGGTGGAGACTTGCGCCACGCCGACCCGCCACCAGGACAGGTATTTGTGGATCATGGTTTTGGGCAGAACCTTGATATCGATCAGCGTCGACACGGTCTGCAAACGTGCATCGGCCAGCGCTGCTTGCAGTTCCTGGACCGTGTTCACTTTGTAGGTTTTGCAGCCATAGGCCGCCGCGCTCATGGCAAAATCCACCGGCACGAAACCGCCATCGAGCTTGCCGGTTTCCGGGTTGCGGAAACGGAACTCGGTGCCGAAGCTGTCCATGCCGTGTTCCATCTGCAAGTTGTTGATGCAGCCGAAAGTCATGTTGTCGAGCAGGACCACGTTGATCTTGCATCGCTCCTGGATCGAGGTGACCAGCTCCGAATGCAGCATCAGGTAAGAGCCGTCGCCCACCAGCGCATAGACCTCGCGATCGGGCTCGGCGAGTTTCACGCCCAGCGCGGCATTCACCTCGTAACCCATGCAGGAATAACCGTACTCGACGTGGTAGGTGTTCACACCTTTGCTGCGCCAGCTGCGCTGCAAATCACCCGGCAGGCTGCCGGCGGCGGCCACGATCACCGCGTCGCTCGGCAAGGTTTCGTTGAGCACGCCGAGCACCCGGCTCTGGGTCAGGCAGGAACCGGTCAGCTCGATAAATTCACGCAACACCGCCGGGTCCATGTGGTCGTTGATTTCCGGGACGAAATTTTCGGTCTGGTATTCGACCTGATAAACCCGATCGACCTCAGCGTCCAGTTGAGCTTTGGCCTGGCGCGGTTGATCGCCCCACGCAGAGCGATAGCCGGTGCGTGCCAAGGCATCGGACAAGGCCTCCAAACCGGATTTAGCGTCCGCCAGCAGTTGCACACCATCGAGTTTCAGCGCATCGCAGGGACTGATGTTCAGGTTGAGGAATTCCACCGCAGGATGCTGGAACAGTGATTTCGACGAGGTGGTGAAGTCGGTGTAACGGGTGCCGATGCCGATGATCAGATCGGCGTCCCTGGCCAGCAGATTCGCCGCCAGACAACCGGTTTCGCCAATGCCGCCGACGTTCAGCGGGTGAGCTGAAACCACCGCGCTTTTACCGGCCTGGGTTTCCGCGAAGGGAATATCGAAACGCTCTGCAAACGCCTGCAACGCGGAATTGGCGCCTGAGTATTTGACCCCGCCGCCGCAGATAATCAGCGGTGTGCGCTTGCCTTTGAGCAAGGCCAAAGCATCGCCGAGCATCGCTTCGGTGGCCAATCGACGGTCGATGCGGTGCACGCGCTTTTGCAGAAAGTAATCGGGATAGTCGTAGGCTTCACCCTGCACGTCTTGGGGCAAGGCGAGGGTCACTGCACCGGTCTCCGCCGGATCGGTGAGCACCCGCATGGCGTGGATCGCTGCACTCATCAACTGCTCAGGGCGGTTGATCCGGTCCCAGTATTTGCTCACGGCCTTGAACGCATCGTTGGTGCTGACGCTCAGGTCGTGGAATTGTTCGATCTGTTGCAGCACCGGGTCCGGTTGGCGGCTGGCGTAGACATCGCCGGGTAACAGCAGCAACGGAATCCGGTTGGCGGTCGCGGTCGCAGCGGCAGTCAACATATTCGCCGCGCCGGGGCCTACCGAAGAGGTGCAGGCGTAAATCTTGCGCCGCAGGTGTTGCTTGGCAAAACCGATGGCCGCGTGGGCCATGCCCTGCTCGTTGCGGCCCTGATGGACCACCAGATCACCGCTGTCCTGCTCCAGTGCCTGGCCGAGACCCAAGACATTGCCGTGACCAAAAATGGTAAAGATCCCGGCGACGAATTTGCTCTCGACCCCATCCACCTCGACGTACTGGTTATCGAGGAATTTCACCAAGGCCTGGGCCATGGTCAGTCTTGTTGTAGTCATGCTTGCACCTTGTGTGAATGCAAATCCAGAGATCAACGCAGATCAAATGTGGGAGCTGGCTTGCCTGCGAATGACGCGACACGGTGTGCCTGATACACCGCCTTCGCGGGCAAGCCCGCTCCCACAATGTCCGTGTGAATCCATTAACGGTGTCAGGCCAGCGCGTGTTTCAAATGCTCCATGCTCGCGCCAATCGCCTGCTGGATATCCGCCAACCCATGCACGCTTTCGGCAAACGGCTCGAACGACAGGTAACCCTTGTAGCCCGTGCTGAGCAAGGTATCGATCTGCGCCGCATTGCCGAGAATGTCCGCCTCGCCCACCAACACCCGATGCCCGTCACGAATGGTCGCCAGAGGCGCTTGTGCGTCTTCGACACCAGAGATGTGCACCAGCCCGGTCAGCTCGGGGAAGAGCTCATGTTCGCTGGCCAGGTGATGGTGGAAGGTGTCGTGCACCAGGCGGAACACATCCAGCCCGCCAATCGCCTTGATTGCATCCACCGCCGTGCGTTTGCGTCGCAGTGAACACTCTTCAAAACCCAGCGGTTCGATAAAACCGAGAATCCCGTACTCACGCAGGATCGGCGCCAGTTCGCTGAGCGCCGTGCGTAATCCGGCGTTGCGTTCCGCCTCTGTGCGCGGGTCGGCGCGATCGTTGAGCGGGCACATCACCAGCCCCTCTGCACCGCAATCGCGGGCATAGGCGGCCAGCTTGAGGGTGTGCGCCCGACGCTCGTCGTTCCACACATCGAACGGATACAACGCGTTGATCGACAACACCTTGATCCCTTTGGCCGCGCACAACTCACGGACCCGCGCCGGCGGTGTGCCGTCTTCGATCTCGATACCCTTGAGATCGTTGCGGATCTCGATGGCATCGGCTTTCAAGGTCACCGCCAGGTCAATGAAATCCGGCAGTGACAAACGTGGGGCGACCATACGGTTCAGGGCGAAACGCAGGGGCTGGCTCATTATTCTTATTCTCCGCATTGAAAGTTAATGGTTGAACTATTTGGCTGTCGGCATGCTGAATTCAGGGCCCTTGGCGATGCTGTCAGGCCAGCGCTGCATCACGCTTTTGTAGCGGCTGTAGAAACGGATGCCTTCTTCGCCGTAAGCGTGGTGGTCACCGAACAACGAACGCTTCCAGCCGCCGAAGGAATGCCAGGCCATCGGTACCGGGATCGGTACGTTGATACCGACCATGCCGACCTTTATGGTGCGTGCGAAAGCTCGGGCGATGCCGCCGTCGCTGGTGAAGCAGGACACACCGTTGCCGAACTCGTGAGCGTTGATCAGTGCCACCGCGCTGGCGAAATCCGCGACCCGCACAATGCCCAGCACCGGACCGAAAATTTCCTGCTGGTAGATGCTCATTTCAGTCGTGACGTTGTCGAACAGCGTCGCGCCGACAAAGAAGCCGTTCTCAGCACCCGGCACCTTGAAGTTGCGGCCGTCGACAATCAGCTGCGCGCCCTGGGCCACGCCTTCATCGATGAATCCTTCGACCTTGGCTTTGTGCTCGGCAGTCACCAGCGGCCCCATGTCGCTGTCGCCCTGCATGCCGTTGCCGACCTTCAGTTGATCGATACGTGGCAGCAGTTTGGCAATCAATTGGTCGCCGACATCGCCCACGGCGACGGCAATCGAGATCGCCATGCAGCGTTCGCCCGCCGAACCGTAAGCGGCGCCGATCAATGCGTCAGCGGCTTGATCCAGATCCGCGTCGGGCATGACGATCATGTGGTTCTTCGCCCCACCCAATGCCTGCACGCGTTTGCCGCGGGCAGTGGCTTGCTGGTGGATGTATTCGGCGATCGGCGTCGAACCGACAAAGGAAATCGCCTCGATGTCCGGGTGTTGCAACAAGGCGTCGACCGCGCTCTTATCGCCTTGAACAACGTTGAACACACCGTCCGGCAGACCGGCTTCGGTGAGCAATCGGGCCATCAACAAACTGGCCGACGGATCGCGCTCGGAAGGTTTGAGGATGAAGCAGTTACCGGTGACCAGCGCGATCGGGATCATCCACAGCGGCACCATCACCGGGAAATTGAACGGCGTGACGCCGGCGCAGACGCCCAATGGTTGACGCAGGTTCCAGTTATCGATGCCGCCGCCGATGTTGTCGCTGAACTCGGTCTTCAGCAGGTTCGGCGCGCCGCAGGCGTACTCGACAATCTCGATACCGCGAGTGACTTCGCCCTTGGCATCAGAGAGCACTTTGCCGTGTTCGCGGCTGATGATTTCCGCCAACTCGTTGTGATGACGATCCAGCAGTTCCTTGAACTTGAACATCACCCGCGAGCGACGCAGGGACGATTGCTCGGACCAGGCCGGGAAGGCCTTCAAGGCCGATGCGACGGCTTCATCGACGGTCTTCTGGCTGGCCAGCCCGACGCGCGCCTGAACGCTGCCGGTGGCCGGATTGAAGACGTTGCTGAAACGTTCGCTGCCACTGTCCTGCACTTGGCCGTTGATGTAATGGCCGACAACCTGGGCGTCACTCATTGTTTTTGTTCTCCATCTGAAAGTTAAAAGCGCGGTAAGGCCTACAAATCCAGCAGCCAGCTGTGCTGCGGGTCGTTATGGAATTGCCAGACGCGTTTGGGCCCGGCCATCACGTTCAGGTAATACGACTCGTAGCCGTAGGGCACGCTCACCGGGTGATAACCTTTGGGCACCACCACCAGGTCGCTGTTTTCCACGGCCATGGCCTGGTCGATGCTGCGGTCGTCGGTGTAGACCCGCTGAAAAACGAAGCCCTGGGGCGGGTTGATCTGGTGGTAATAGGTCTCTTCGAGAAAGCTCTGATGCGGCAGATTATCGGTGTCGTGCTTGTGCGGCGGGTAGCTCGACGAATGCCCGGACGGCGTGCGCACTTCCACCACCAGCAGCGAATGAGCCGGCTCGGTGTCCGGCAGGATGTCGCAGACGTAACGGGTGTTGGCACCTTTGCCGCGCACGCTGCGTTTCATGCTTTCGGGTTTGATCAGCCGTGGGCCGAGGCCGTTGGTGGTCGAGCCGGGCGCGGCGCAGACGGCGATCTGCACATCACTCAAGGCGACCACTTGCGCCTGACTGCCGGGTGGCAAGTAGGCGGCGAACGGAGACTTGTCTTCGAATACCGATTGCCGGTCGCCGATGTTGTCCCAGTTGAAGGCGCCCTGCCCCGGGGCTTCACCCTGAATCGTGACCCGGCCGCTGAGCAGCACCAGGCACAGCTCCTTATCGCAGGCAGCGACCGGCAGCGTTTCACCAAGGCTCAGGCGGTAGGCGGCGAAACCGACGTATTCCAGCTCACCGGCGCCCAGCTCGACCATGGTCTGGCCGTGCGCGTTGCTTTTGACCAAAAGGCTCATTGTCCCGTCCTCTGATTCAACAGTGCACGGAGCGTGTCGTAACCCTTTTTCGCGTAGACATAACTCGGCGCAACGGCTGGATCCTGCTCGGCCTCGACCACCAGCCAACCGTGATAATCGGCGGCCAGCAACACATCCAGCAATGCGGCAAAGTCGATATCGCCGTCGCCGGGCACGGTGAAGGTGCCGTTGATGATGCAGTCCGGAAAACTCCATAGGTTGTTGCGCGCCAGTTGCACCACCGGTTTGCGCACGTCCTTGAAATGCACATGGCAAACGCGATCGATGTGTTTACGCAGCACTTCCAGCGGTTCGCCGCCACCCATGTAGCAGTGACCCGAATCGAACAGCAGACCGACTTCGCTGCCGGTCAGGCTCATCAGCTTGTCGATGTCCGCCGGGGATTCGACGTAGGC
>JAPLSD010000785.1 GCA_026398835.1 Pseudomonas sp. | reverse complement strand
TCAACCGGCGTCTCAGAAAGACGGATCGGGCTAGCCACCTGTGGAACCAGCCCAGCCAAAGCATGGGGCAGCTCAATTGCCAGCCCACGCGCCTGAACCTGCGGATCGGCAAATACCTGAGCCAGATCATTGATCGGCCCACAAGGCACACCAGCCTGCTCCAGCTGCACCACCCACTCAGCAGTAGTCTTGAATACGGTTGCCTGACGGATCAGCGGGATCAATACCGCCCGATTGGCTACCCGCAGCTTGTTCGTGGCAAACCGCGGATCGTCCGCCCACTGCGGCTGCCCAGCCACCTCAGCAAACTTGCGGAATTGCCCATCGTTCCCAACAGTAAGAATGAAGTCACCATCCGCAGTCGGGAAGTCCTGGTACGGCACGATGTTCGGATGAGCATTCCCTAACCGCTTAGGCGAAACGCCAGTGGTCAGGTAGTTCATCGCCTGATTGGCCAGACACGCGACCTGAACATCCAGCAATGCCATGTCGATGTGCTGCCCACCACCGTCATGATCCCGATGAGCCAGCGCCGCCAAAATCGCCACCGTCGAATACAGCCCGGTCAGAATATCCGTCAGCGCCACCCCGACTTTCACCGGCCCGGCACCTTCGCTACCTTCAGGTCGGCCGGTCAGGCTCATCAAGCCGCCCAACCCCTGAATCATGAAGTCATAACCAGCACGCTTGGCATAAGGTCCCGTCTGGCCAAAACCCGTGATCGAGCAATAGATCAGTTCAGGGTTAAGCGCCTTGAGCGATTCATAGTCCAGACCATAAGCCGCCAGACCACCAACCTTGAAGTTCTCAATCAAAATGTCTGACTTGGCCGCTAGCTCACGCACCAGACGCTGACCTTCCGGTCGCGTGAAGTCGATGGTGACCGACTGCTTGTTGCGATTGGCCGACAAGTAATAGGCAGCTTCACTAGTGTTCTCGCCATAGGCGTCTTTTAGGAAGGGCGGCCCCCAGGCGCGCGTGTCATCACCATTACCCGGGCGCTCGACCTTGATCACCTCGGCCCCGAGATCCGCAAGGATCTGTCCAGCCCAAGGGCCGGCCAGCACTCGTGACAAATCCAATACCCGTAGATGCGAAAGCGCGCCCATGGACGTTCTCCTATTAATAGAACGCCTGAATGCCGGTCTGCGCACGACCAAGGATCAGCGCATGCACGTCGTGAGTACCTTCATAGGTATTCACCACTTCCAGGTTGACCAGGTGACGGGCGACACCGAACTCGTCGGAGATACCGTTACCACCCAACATGTCACGGGCCATACGCGCGATGTCCAGGGACTTGCCGCACGAGTTGCGCTTCATCATGGAGGTGATCTCGACGGCTGCAGTGCCTTCGTCCTTCATACGGCCGAGGCGCAAGCAGCCTTGCAGGGCGAGGGTGATTTCAGTCTGCATGTCGGCCAGTTTTTTCTGGATCAACTGGGTGGCTGCCAATGGCCGGCCAAACTGCTGACGGTCCAGCGTGTATTGGCGAGCGGTGTGCCAGCAGAACTCGGCAGCGCCCAGCGCGCCCCAGGCGATGCCGTAACGAGCCGAATTAAGGCAGGTGAAAGGGCCTTTCAAACCACGGACATCCGGGAAGATGTTCTCTTCCGGGACAAACACGTTATCCATGACGATTTCACCGGTGATGGAGGCGCGCAGGCCTACCTTGCCGTGAATCGCTGGAGCGCTCAGGCCTTTCCAGCCTTTCTCGAGTACGAAGCCGCGGATGTCGCCTGCGTCGTCTTTACCCCAGACCACGAACACATCAGCGATCGGGCTGTTGGTGATCCACATCTTGCTGCCCGTCAGGCTGTAGCCGCCTTCCACTTTGCGTGCGCGGGTGATCATCGAGCCCGGGTCGGAACCGTGGTCAGGCTCGGTCAGACCGAAGCAACCGATCCACTCACCCGAAGCCAGTTTTGGCAGGTACTTCTGCTTTTGAGCTTCGGTACCGAATTCATTGATCGGCACCATCACCAGCGAGGACTGCACGCTCATCATCGAGCGATAGCCGGAGTCGACACGCTCGACCTCACGAGCAATCAGACCGTAGCTGACGTAGTTCAGACCACTGCCACCGTATTGTTCAGGAATGGTCGCACCCAACAGACCTACTTCACCCATCTCGCGGAAGATCGCCGGATCGGTCTTTTCATGGCGGAAAGCTTCGAGAACGCGCGGCGCAAGCTTCTGCTGAGCGAATTGCTGGGCAGTATCGCGGATCATGCGCTCTTCTTGGGTGAGCTGTTGATCCAGCAGCAGGGGATCGATCCAGTTGAAGCTAGCTTTACCGCCCATGGGTGAGTCCTCGCAAATCAGGTCAAATATCGTGGAATGATCCTAGGCCGGGCCAGCAGATACAGCAAACGAGGATTTTGCATACTGTTGTGCTAATTTCTCACTCCGTAATAGCGTGAAACCGCTTATCGACGCTTTATTAGTGAGGTTGCCGTACATGCGCAGAAAGATCCCGAGCACAGCTGCACTGATCAGCTTTGAGGCGGCAGCTCGGCACGAGAGCTTTACCAAGGCTGCGCAGGAGCTTTCCCTCACACAGGGAGCCATTTGTCGGCAGATCGCCAGTCTGGAGGAGTTCTTGAGTGTCGAGCTGTTCCGACGCTCACGACGAGGAGTGAAACTGACCGAAGCAGGGCTGTCTTATAGTCGCCGGATTGCTACACAGCTGGACGCCGTAGAGCGCGATACGCTGTCAGTGATGGGGCAGCAGGGCGCCAACGTCATTGAGTTGGCCGTAGTCCCCACATTCGGCACTCAATGGTTGTTACCGCGGCTCAAGGATTTTCAGCGGCGCCATCCGGAAGTCACGGTCAACCTTACAAACCGCACCCGGCCATTCCTGTTTGCCGACACTGACTTCGATGCAGCTATTTATTTTGGTGATGCCGATTGGTCGGGCACAGGGTCCCATCGACTGATGGGTGAAAACCCCATGCCGGTTTGCAGCCCGCGACTTCTGGGGCCTGGAAGCCAATTGAGCGCCGAAGAGATCGCCGAACTGCCACTGCTGCAACAAACCACCCGGCCTTATGCCTGGCGCCAATGGTTCAGTTCACAGAACCTGAATATCCCTCGAGACATGACAGGGCCGCGCTACGAGCTATTCTCCATGCTTGCCCAAGCCGCTATGCACGACATGGGCATCGCATTGATTCCACCGTTCCTGATTCAGCGTGAGTTGGCGGAGAAGCGCCTGGTGATCGCCAACC
>JAPLSD010000252.1 GCA_026398835.1 Pseudomonas sp. | reverse complement strand
GCCTTGCTCAAGCTACTGATGAGAATCGTGCGTTCTGGTGCGAAGTAACTGAGGGGCGGCAGGCGGTCTTCAACCAGCACGCCGTGGGCCTCGTCCTCCAGGATCAGCAGGTTATGCTCGCGACAAACCCTGGCCACCTCCTCTCGACGCGCAACCGAAAGCACGGCGGTCGTCGGGTTCTGAATCGTAGGCGTGCAGTAAAGGGCTGAAACCCGGTGAGTGCGGCACACCTCTTCGAGTGCCGAGGGCAGCAAACCTTCGTCGTCCATATCCAGGCCAATCAACCGAATGCCCAGCATGCGGGCCGCGGTGATCAACCCCGGGTAGGTCAGTTGCTCGGTAACGACCGTATCCCCTGGGCGCAGCAACGCCATCAACGCACACAGCAAGCCGTGCTGGCCGCCGTTGACGCAGATCACCTGATCGGCGCTCGGGGAAAAATCACTCTGCTTCAACCAGCGCGCGCCAGCGGCACGATACCGTGGCAACCCCGCGTCCGGGGTATAGAGACTGATGTCTTGCAGCACCTTAGGGTTGTTGGCCAGGGCTTGAAAACTCTGCGCCAAAAAGGCGGTTTCCTGACCGGGAATGTGGGTGTTGCGGCTCATGTCAAAATACTGCCGGGGCTCATCGCTAACGTTGCGAAAGCCTTCATCGCGTTTGCGCTCCAACCCACGCTTGCGAACAAAGGTGCCATCACCCACCCGCGCCACCACCAACCCCAGCTTCTCCAACTCACCGTACGCACGACTGATGGTGCCAATGGTCACGCCGAGATTGTCTGCCAGCATCCTGTGGGGCGGCAGCTTGCAGCCGGGCTCGATCACGCCATCGAGGATCCCCGTTTCTATGGCGTCGGAAAGGCGTTTGTACTTTACACCCTGCCCGCTCGAAAGCCCCTCTCGCACAATTGACACCATGTCAATATTTGTTTTGACAGCCATCATTCGCCCTAATAGTGTGGTTTAACAGGTTCAATTACCGGATGAAGCCTTTCAATATAGAGGTCAATTCCACCTCATGGAAGAAATGTCGCCATGTCAATGTCTGCCGTCATCGAAAATAATGAAAAGACTCAAAAACAGTGGCTGGCGGGTGCCATTACCTGTGTGATGTTCCTGATCGTGTGCCTGAGCTGGGGAACAACCTGGCTGGGGATCAAGATCGCTGTCGAAAGCGTGCCTCCGCTGACCTCCGCAGGGCTGCGCTTTCTGATCGCTTTTCCATTGTTCCTGTGCTTCGCCAAGGTACGTCGCGAACCGGTGCTGTTCCCCAGGGAAAGCCGCTGGTTCTTCGTGTTTGTCACGCTGACCTACTTCAGCGTTCCCTACTACTTGCTCAACTACGGCGAAATGCATGTTTCTTCAGGACTGACGGCACTGCTATTCAGCTGCATGCCGGTGTTCATCCTGATTTTTTCCGCTGTGTTTCTGCGCGAGAAAATCTACGTTTCTCAAGTCGTCGGCATTGCGATCGGGTTTGGCAGCCTGTACATGATCATCCGCAGCCAGGGATTGCACCTGGACCATGCGGAATTTTTCGGAGTCATTGCGATCCTCGCCGCCGCCGTGATGCACGCCCTGTGCTACGTGATCACCAAGCAGAAAGGCAGCGCCATCAGCGTCATCACCTACAACACCCTGCCCATCGGTATCGCTGGCCTGATGCTGTTCGTAGCCGGACTGTGGTTCGAAACGCCGATTTTCAGTGACATTACGTTGCGCTCCTGGAGCGCCCTGTTCTACCTCGGGCTGGTCGCTTCGGTCGGCGGCTTCATCGTCTACTTCATGCTGCTCAAGCGCCTGAGCCCGATCATCCTGTCCTTCGTGTTCATCATTTTTCCGGTGTTCGCCGTGGTCATCGGCGCCTGGTACGAAGGCCAGCCGATTTCCAAAGACCTGATGATCTATTCGGCAATTCTGTTGGCGGGCTTTGCGATCACCAAACTCCCGGTCGAAAAACTGCTGACCAAAAAGAACTGATCCACCTGACTTCGCGAGAGAAACATGGACGGCCTCGGCACCAAAACACTTGAGCAGATCTATCGACACGCCAGCAGCACCTACCCCGACGAGTGCTGCGGGTTGGTGTTCAAAGATGGCAGCGTC
>JAPLSD010000623.1 GCA_026398835.1 Pseudomonas sp. | reverse complement strand
TACAAAGGCGGGCTGACCACCCCGCCAGCCAGTTTCAAACCCGGTGACAGTATGCGTCCCGACCCCTTTGCCGACGAAAAACCGCTGCTGGTCATCGATGGCAAAAACGTCGATCAGTACAAGGGGCTGTTGACCGCCACCACAGTGGAACTGGCCAAGCGTTACCCCACTTACCGGATCGATGTGTATCCGACCCACCGTACCGTCTCGCTACCCCAGGCGGTGTTGGCCAACACGCTGAAAAACGCCACCGATGCCAAGAGCCTCAACGGCGGCCTGGCCATCGATAACGTACTGCCCGGCGTACCGTTCCCGATCCCGCAGTCGGGCAGTGAGGCCATGTGGAACCACCTGTTGCGCTACCTGGGGACCAATATAAATACCAAGTATGACTCCTGGAACGTAGACGCTGCGGGGGTGCCGACACTGTCCACCACAGCGGTGGCGTTCATGAATTATCCGATCTACGAAAACATGTCAAAGCTGATCACCAGCACTGACATTTTTTACCAGATGAAACTGTATTACACCGGTCCTGCGCGCCGTGCGGGAGAGGCGATCATGCTCAAGGATTCTGCCGACCCGTTGACCCAGCCACGCAAGGCCTGGCAATACCTGCCCGGCCAGCGTCGGGTCAAGCTGGCACCGGACCTGGCCTATGACACGCCCAACCCTGGTACTGCCGGTGCCAATACCTATGACGATACCTTCGTCTTTATGGGCGCGTTGGATCGCTACGACTGGAAGCTTAAGGGCAAGCAGGAAATGATCGTGCCCTACAACACCTACAAGCTGACTTACGCTGACCAAGCCAAGCCGCTGACGACCCCCAACCACATTGCCCCCGACTACGTGCGCTGGGAGAAACACCGTGTCTGGGTCGTGGAAGCCACGCTCAAGCCCGGTGCGCGACACATCTACCACAAGCGCCGTTTCTACCTGGATGAAGACAGCTGGATCGCTTTGGCCTCCGATCAATACGACTCGAGCGGCAAGCTCTACCGTGGCGCCTTCACTTTCCTCAGCCAGAGCTACGACAAGCAGACCCCCGATACCTCGCCTTTCATGATTTACGACCTGGTGGGTGGCAACTACAACATCAACGGCATCGTGGGCCCTTACGGCGGCATCAAGTACATCGAAACACTGTCGAAAGTGCAGTGGGCGCCGGATGCCCTGGCAGGGGCCGGGATTCGCTAAGTACCCGATGAAAGATATCCGGGGTAACGGGTCGTAGTGCCCCGCAGAGTAACTGGAAGAGGGGCGGCGCGAACGCTGTTCGTCTTGGGTTACCGACTCCGACACCGGGTTGCACCTCATGTGCTTCGCGGTGTCGTTTTCCTGGAAGGTGCGGTATGGGATTCTTGAAAAAGTTCGAACTGGCGCTGCTGTTTTCGATGCTGGCGCTGGTGCAGGGTGGCGCTCACGCGGCCAGTTACGTGGATGTGCTGGATCTGCCGGCCACCCCGAGTGCGTTGGCCGTGCGTAGCCCCTTGGTTGGCATCGCTCGCGCCGGTGAGCGTCTGGTCACTGTGGGTCAGCGTGGTCATATTCTTTATTCCGATGACGCTGGCAACCAATGGGCGCAGGCCAGCGTCCCGCTCAGCAGTGATCTAAGTGCGGTGTTTTTTCCTTCAGCCACACAGGGCTGGGCGGTCGGTAACGATGGCGTGGTGCTGCACAGCAGCGATGCTGGCGCCACCTGGCGCAAGCAACTGGACGGCCGTCAGATCGGTGATTTGCTGGTCAAGCATTACACGGCACTGGCCACTGCCGAGCCGGCCAACGAGCAATGGCCTTTGCTGGTCGCTGAAGGTCAGCGTCTGGTCGAGCAGGGCGCCGACAAGCCGCTCCTCGATGTGTGGTTCGCCAACGACAAACTGGGCTATGTGGTCGGCGTGTTCAACCTGATCCTGCGCACCGAAGACGGTGGCCAGAGCTGGACACCTTTTCAGGATCGCACCGACAACCCGCAAGGCTTTCACCTCAACGCCATCGCCTCGACCGGCGACGGTCTGTACATCGCCGGCGAGCAAGGGCTGTTGCTCAAATGGGATGAAGCCCGGCAGCGTTTCGGGGCCTTGCAGACACCTTATCAGGGCAGTTTCTTCGGGGTTATCGGCAAGCCCGGTGAAGTGATCGTCTACGGCCTGCGCGGCAATGTGTTGCGCAGCACCGATGGCGGCGAGCACTGGAGCCCGCTCACGAGTGGCCTGCAAGTCAGCATCACGGCCGCCATCGTTAATCCCCAGGGTCAGTACGAGCTGTTTACCCAAGCCGGACACACGTTGCTCAGTCAAACGGACAGCACACGGCTGCAACCCTTGCCGCAGCAGGATCTGTCACCCGTGGCCGGTGCCACCCTGGCAGCCAATGGTTCGCTGGTGGTGGTGGGTAGACGTGGTGCGCATGCACTGGCCGGCGAATAAGACCTCGAAAAATTAGAGCGAGTACCCAGACATGGGCAATATCAAGCAAGACACCATGCCGGTGATCCGCGACCTGCGGGACTTCGACCGCCATTCCGGCAACCTGTTGGAGCGGCTGGTGTTCAACTACCGCCCACTGTTCATGGTGCTGATGGCACTGGTCACCGTGCTGCTGGGTTATATGGCGGTGACGCGTCTGGAGCTGCGGCCCAGTTTCGAAAAAATGATTCCCCAGAGCCAGCCGTACATCCAGAACTACCTGGAGAACCGCCAGTCGTTACGCGGTCTGGGTAACTCGGTGCGGGTGGTGGTCGAGAACACGCAAGGCGATATTTTCGACCCCGGCTACCTGGAAGTACTCAAGCAGGTCAACGACCAGCTGTTCATCACCGAAGGCGTTGACCGGGCCTGGATGAAATCGCTGTGGAGCCCGGGCGTGCGCTGGACCGAAGTCACCGAGGAAGGTTTTCAGGGTGGCCCGGTGATGCCCGGCACCTATCAGGGCTCGCCCGCAGACATCGAACAACTGCGCCAGAACATCAGTCGTGCCGGGATCGTCGGCAGCCTGGTGGCCAGTGACTTCAAGTCGAGCATGCTGATCGTGCCGCTGCTGGACAAGGCCGCGGCCGGCGGTCAGCGCATCAACTACCACGAATTCTCACAGATGCTTGAAGAGCAGCTGCGCGACAAGATCGAGTTCGCCGGCAACAGCGCCGCCCGCAAAGCCGGGGAAGAGGGCAAGGGCCAGTACAAGGTCCGGGTGATCGGTTTCGCTAAACTGATGGGCGACCTGATCGACGGTTTGATTCAGGTCATGATGTTCTTCGGTCTGGCCGTGGTCACTTCGCTGGTCATCATCTATCTCTACACCCGCTGTGTGCGCAGCACCCTGCTGGTGGTCGGCTGCTCGCTGGTCGCGGTGATCTGGCAGTTGGGCATCGTCGCCTGGCTGGGCTACGCCATTGATCCGTATTCGGTACTGGTGCCTTTTCTGATCTTCGCCATCGGTGTGTCCCACGCGGCGCAGAAGATGAACGGCATCATGCAGGACATCGCCCGTGGCACCCACAAGTTGATCGCCGCACGCTACACCTTTCGCCG
>JAPLSD010000668.1 GCA_026398835.1 Pseudomonas sp. | reverse complement strand
GTATTCATAGGCCGAAAGGCCTTGCACCACAACGCTGGATTTGGCCAGAGCGGCGGCATCGATCTGCGGCTGCGCGGTCACCAGTTGCTCGACCTGACGGCCAACCAGATTCTTCTTGTCCGGCCAGAACTGCACTTGCCAGGAACGGTTGCCCTCGGCCAGCGGGCCGATCAGCAGTGGCTGCAACTCGGCCCAGGCTTTTTGCGCGTGGAGGAAGTCGGCGCGGGCGGTTTCCAGGCTTTCCTTACCTTCACAGAAGGCCAGTGCGCTGATCGCCAGTTGACGGTCGGCTTCGACCCAACGGCTGTAGCTCGGCAGAATCACCTGCTTGGCGATGGCCGCCGAGGTGACTGCTTGTGGGTCCTGGGGCGAACAGGCGCCCAGGGCAAGCGCGGCAAGGCTGGTGAACAACAGTTTGGGGCGGAACATGTCGGGCTCCCGTTCTTTGGGTGGAAAGCTTTGGGGGGAAAGCTTGGAGAAAGCGTGTGGAAAAGCGTCATAGAGAATTCAGGAATGCCAGCAACGCGGCGCGTTGCTCGGCATTGAAAGACAAAACCTGTTGCTGTGCCGCTTGTGCTTCGCCGCCGTGCCAGAGCACCGCTTCGAGCAGGTTACGGGCACGGCCGTCATGCAAAAACTGGGTATGGCCGCTGACCGTCTGCGTCAGGCCGATGCCCCACAACGGCGGCGTGCGCCAATCACGGCCACTGGCCTGGAATTCCGTGCGGTTATCGGCCAGCCCTTCACCCATGTCATGCAGCAGCAGGTCGCTGTAAGGGCGAATCACTTGATTGGCCAGTTCGGGCTCTGCTGCATTCGCTGCCGTGGTGAATTTCGGTGTGTGGCAGGACTGGCAGCCAGCCTGGTAGAACAGGCTTTTGCCGGCCAGCACTTGCGGCGAACTGACATCGCGGCGGGCCGGAACGGCGAGGTTGCGGCTATAGAACAGCACCAGACGCAGGATGTTGTCACTGACCTCGGGCTCGCCGTCCGGGCCATTGCCATTGGGCGCTTGCAGGCAGGCGGTCTGTGCCTGGGTGCAGTCATCAACAGGCTTCAGGCCGGTGGTCAGGCCCATGTCCCCGGAAAACGCGTGAGCGTTTTGTTGATTGAGAGTGGGCTGTCCGGCTTTCCAGCCAAAACGACCGAGAACGGTTTTTTGTTGCGCGTCATCCCAGACCCGGTTCGGTCGCCCGGCGATGCCGTTATTGTCGTGGTCTTCAGGGTCGGCATTAGCCAGTATTGCTGCCTCGGGGATGGCTTCGAGCAGACCGAGGCCAATCATCGGCGGTGCTATGCGTGCAGAGAAACGCGTGTCCGGATGCATCGGCCCGTAGCCGAGTTGGGTGATGTGCAACGTCGGTTTACGTAACTCGACCTCGGTGCCGTCCTTGAAGCGAACCGGCACGGAGGCGTATTCGACCCGTACTTTGCCTTCCGGCGCGACGCCGGGTATCGCCATGTCCTGAAGTTGCCCGCCGTAGACCGGCTCCGGCACGACGCCGAGTTGCTCGATGACCTTGGCATAGGCCGCAGTGTTTGGGATCGACAGGCGTACCAGCATCGACACAGCGTTATCCGAGTCGGGTGTCGGTGGGTGGCCGCGGCCGTCCTTGATGTGGCAGTTCTGGCAGCCGTTGGTGTTGAACAACGGTCCCAGGCCATCGCGGGCGGTGGTGGTAGACGGGGCGATCACCCACGGGCTGCGGAAGAAGCTGTTGCCGACGCTGAAATCCAGGCGCCGGGTGGGCGACAGGTTGGCGGAGGGCAGGGAGAACGCGTTCTGATCGGTCTTCCTCACCGTCGCGCTGCCGCCGGAACGGGCTTCACCGGGTTCGGCCTTGGTGAAATGCGGGACGTCATCGCAGGCACTCAGGCCCAGGGCCATAAACAGAGCGGACAAGCGAAGAAGCAGCGAGGGCATCAGACATCCTGCAAGACGAGCAAAACAAGGGCGCAAAGTCTATCAGGGTAGGGGAGTTTGAATAAGAGGAATTAGCGTTTAGTTTTATCTGGGGCAGGGTTTGGCTGGATTCTGACTCGCAGTCATCGCGAGCAACGCAAGACCCTGTGGGAGCGAGCTTGCTCGCGATGGGGCCATCACAGCCAACATTGATGTTGAATGTGCGACCGCTATCGCGAGCAAGCTCGCTCCCACAGTGGTCTGCGTCAGGCAGCGACAAAAAAAGGCGACCCTAAGGTCGCCTCTCTATTCACTCAAACAACGGTTGATCAGAACTCGTGATCAGCGTTGTCCGGGTTCAGGTCACTGATGCCCAGTTTGCCAGCAGCCTGTTCGATCGAACCGGTCTGCTTGACGAGGGAGGCAATGGCGTCGCGAACGATCTGATTGCCGGCAGTGTTGCCTGCGGCGATCAGTTGGTCGTAGTGCTCTCCCTTGTTGGCGTGATCGACCATGACCTGGATCTTGGCTTCGGTTGCCGCCAGATCGGCCTTCAGCGCGGTGTCGGTCGCTGGGTCGACTTTCGCCACCAGCGAGGACAGACTGGCGCCGGTCATCTTGGTGCCGTCTACGCGAGTGTATTCACCCAGGTAGACGTTACGAATACCTTTGGCATCGTAGAAGTGCGAGTTGTGGGTGTTGTCGCTGAAGCAGTCTTGTTCGTCTTCCGGGGAGTTGGCTTCCAGGGAGACCTTCATGCGCTCGCCGGCGAGTTCGCCGAGGGACAAGCTGCCCATGCCGAAGAGCATTTTGCGCAGGCCGCTTTCGGCTGGCTCGGCTTCCAGCGTGGCGCGGTAGTTGTCAGCCACGTTCGGCTTCCAGTTACCGACCATTTCTTCCAGGTCGCTGACCAGCAGTTGGGTCACGGCTTTCAGGTAAGCGCGGCGACGATCATTGTGGCCACCCGTGGCGCCGGCGCCTTCCAGGTAGTCGGAGGCGGGACGGTTGCCAGCGCCAGGGCCGGTACCGTTCAGGTCCTGACCCCACAGCAGAAATTCGATGGCGTGGTAGCCGGTGGCAACGTTGGCTTCGGAACCTCCCAGTTCATTGAGGCTGGCGAGTTTTTCCGGGGTGATGTCTTTCACGTCGACCTTGTCTTCGCCGACCTGAACTTCGGTGTTGGCGATGATGTTGGCGTTCGCGGCCGGGTTACCCAGTGCGTGCTCGTAGCTCTTGTCGACGTAGTCGATCAAGCCTTCGTCCAGCGGCCAGGAGTTCACTTGACCTTCCCAATCGTCGATGATGGTGTTGCCGAAGCGGAATACTTCACTTTGCAGGTAAGGCACGCGCGCGGCGACCCAGGCAGCGCGGGCGGCTTTCAGGGTGTCGGCGTTGGGCTTGGCGAGGAACGCGTCGATCGCGGTTTGCAGGGTTTTCGCGGTGGATTCGGCATCGCTGAAGACGGCGAAGACCATGTCGGCGTAATGCGCGACAACGGCCTTGGCAGCGGCTTCGTCAACTTTGCCAGCGCTAGCGGCAGCAGCAGGTGCCGCGGTACTGGCGGCCGAAACAGGCGCTTGAGGAGCGGCAGCCTTGTCTTTGCCCTCGCCGCAACCGGCGAGGGAAATAGCGATGGCCAACAGACTGGCGGTAGCCAGAGGCATACGAATCATGGCGAACATCCTGCTTGGAAAAGGGTAGACAGGCGCAGTGGGCGCGCAAAACTGCGACATAATGCGAAAGATTTGCATTATGTGTAAAGGGTTGGCGTTGGAAATATTTCTTATTCGCGCGCCGATTGCACCTGCATTATGACTTGTAGCAGCTGCCGAAGCCTGCGTGTGTCACAGGATAGCTGCGTTACTGCGTTGGGCTTGCTTCAAATAAGCGCCCAACTCACGCGCGGGCAGGGGCTTGCTGTAGAAGTAGCCCTGACCTTCGTGGCAGCCTTCGGAGATGATGTAAGCCTCTTGTTCGACGGTCTCCACACCCTCGGCAATCACCTGCATGCCCAAACTCTTGCCCAATTGAATGATTGCCCGAACGATGGTGGCATCGTCGTCGTCATCCAACAGGTCCTGGACGAAGCTCTTGTCGATCTTGATCTTGTCCAGCGGCAGGCTTTTCAGATAACTCAGGGACGAATAGCCGGTGCCGAAGTCGTCGATGGCGATCAAGGCCCCGGAACGGCGCAGGCTGAGCAAGTGTTGCGCAGCGGTGCTGATGTCTTCCATCAGGCCGGTTTCGGTGACTTCCAGCTCCAGACTGCGTGGTGGCAGGCGATACATTTGCAGCAGGTTATTGACCACCCGCGGCAACTCGGCGTGGTGCAGCTGCACGGTGGACAGATTGACCGCCATGCGTAAATCGGAGAAGCCCTGATCGTGCCATTCGCGTAACTGGCGGCAGGCCTGATCCAGCACCCATTCGCCAATGGCGATGATCGTGCCGTTCTGTTCGGCCAACGGGATGAACAGGTCCGGCGGCACCAACCCGTGTTCCGGGTGCTGCCAGCGAATCAAGGCTTCGACACCCACCACGCGGTGATCGCGGTAGCTGATCTGCGGTTGGTAAACCAGATAGAACTGTTCGCGAGGCAGGGCTTCGCGCAGGTCTTTTTCCAGCTCCCGTCGGCGACGCATTTCGCTGTCGACGCTGGCGATATAGAACTGATAACGGTTGCGTGAGCGAGTCTTGGCCAGGGTCATGGTCTGCTCGGCTTTCTGCAGCAGCTTCTCGGTGCTGTCGCCATCCTCCGGGAACAACGTGATGCCGATGGTGGCCCGCAGGCGGATCTCTTGATGATCGAGGGCGAACGCCGCTTCCAGGTCATCGAGAATGCTTTGCGCCAGTTCGGCGGCCTCGTACGGTTGTTCGATATCCGCCTGAACCAGCGCGAACTGGTCGCCACCCAAGCGGGCGAGAGCCCCCAGGCGACCGCTGTGGGCGCGCAGGCGATCGGCCAGTGCCAGCAGCAATTGGTCGCCGGTCTGATAGCTGAATTGTTCGTTGATGCCCTTGAAGTCATCGAGGCCGACGCAGAGCACCGCAACACGCCGTTGCAAGCGGCCGGCATCCACCAAAATCTTGTCCAGTTGCTGCTGCAGTTGCTGACGATTAGGCAGGCCCGGTATTGCGCTCGATCGAGGCCAGCAATTGATTGGCGGTGTTGATCCAGATGCCCAGCTCATTTTTCTCGTGGCCCTTGAGCTGCGGGATTTTGTGTTCGCTGGGGCGGTCCGGGTTGATTTCGGTCAGGTGTTCGATAATCCGCGACAGCGGCTTGGTCAACAGCCAGTGATAGACCAGATACAGCACAAGGCTCATGGCCAGAGCACGCAGTACCCCGGAAATGAAGATGATCACCGAGCTGACGATAAAACCTTGGCCATACGTGGCGGTGTCGAGGGTGATGCTGAGGTCGCCGTAATACTCGCTGTACGGGCCGCGACCCACCAACTGCGTGGGCAAGGTGCGTTCCTGACCGAGGATCAGGTCGGTCAGCCAGCGGCTGGGTGATTGCTGCAGTTCGCGGGTTTTTTCCGCGA
>JAPLSD010000627.1 GCA_026398835.1 Pseudomonas sp. | reverse complement strand
TCCCATCGCACCAAAGCTTCGGCGGCATTCAAGCGCCCCGTCGCCAGACACAGCTTCGGTTGATAGAACACCTTCAACTGGCGCTCTTCGATGGCCTTGCGCAATTGGTTCTCAAGCTGCAGGCGCTCGAGGGTGCTGGCCTGCAGGCTCTCGGTGTAGAACTGGAAGTTGTTACCGCCCAGGTGTTTGGCATGTTGCATGGCCATGTTCGACTGGCTGACCAGCGCCGAAATTTCCCGCGCGTTGTCCGGCAACATGCTGATGCCCATCGACGCACTGACCACCAACTCATGCCCTTCCACCGTCAGCGGCAATCGCAGCTTGGTCGCCAATCGGGTCGCCACTCGCGCCAGGCTGGACAGATTGCCGTAGGCGTCGAACAGCACCGCGAACTCATCGCCGGATAAACGCGCAATGGTGTCGGCCTCCGGCAATGCATTGACCAGCCGACGCGCCATTTTCTGTAACAACTGGTCGGCGACTTCATGGCCGAGGCTGTCATTGAGCAACTTGAAGCGATCCAGATTGATATGCAGCAACGCCAGGCTGCGGCCGCCTTGGCGCACCCGCTGATGGGCCTCACTCAGCCGCTCGCGGAACAACGAGCGATTGGCCAGCCCGGTCAGCTCGTCATAATGGGTCAAGTAGCGCATGCGCTCTTCGGATTCGCGCCTGGCGGAGAGATCGGCGAAGAAGCCGACAATATGACTGACATTTCCTCGCATATCGCGCACGACATTGAGCTGTAGCCATTGCGGATAAAGCTCGCCGTTCTTGCGCGCCTCGACCAGCTCACCCTGCCAACTGCCATGTTGTTCCAGCGCTTGATGGATCACCGAGTAATGCCGGCGCGCGTCACGGCTGCACGGCAATTCGACGACGTTACGCCCGAGCATGTCTTCGATCTGGTAACCGGTCACCCGACTGAACGCCTGATTGACCGCGATCAACGCGTAATTCGGATCGAAAATCACGATGCCTTCGCTGGCCGCTTCGAACACCGTGGCCGCCAACCGACGCTGCTCTTCCAGCTCCTTACTGGCACTGATATCGCGTCGGGTGCCGACCATTCGGATCACTCGGCCGTTCTCCCCGCGCTCCACGGCCCGCCCACGGTCCTCGATCCACACCCAATGCCCATCGCCATGGCGCACGCGGTACTCGATCAAGTAATCCTCGGTGCGCCCCTTCAAATGCTCGACCAGTGCGCGCTTGAGTGGCAGCAGATCCTGCGGATGCAAACGCGGCTTGAGGTGACTGAGCATTGCAGTCACAAATTCCGGCTCCAGGCCAAACAGCTCCTTGAGCTGCGTGTGATGCACCTCGTCTGTTTGCAGATTCCAGTCCCACAACCCCAATTCACTGGCCTTTAACGCCAATCCCAGACGCGCTTCGCTTTTGCTCAAGGCTTGATTCGCCGCGTCCAGCTCCTGACTGCGTTGCAAAACCCGGCTTTCCAGGCCGACCTGAGCCTCACGCAGTTGCTCTTCGGCACTGCGACGCTGTTCGATTTCCCGGGCAAGTTCGTGGTTAAGCTGTTCGCTGCGGCTTTGCGCCTGCTGTAAATGTTCGATCAGCGCCTGGTTCTGGAAGCGCCGCTGCAAACCACGGTGGATCAACCGATTGACCTGCCAGGCGACGACGCTCAAGGAGCCGAGCAGAATCAGACCCAGCCACCCCCAGCCCTGCTGTTGTTCATCGCCGTTCCAGAATAAATAGCCAATCGCCGGCAACAGGCAGGGCAAGGTAAAGGACAAGAAGGCCGACAAACTGACGGCATAGGCGACGCTGGCCGAAAGCGTCGCCGCACCGATCAGGCCGAAGACCCAGGCCTGCTGCAGAAAACTGTCGGTCGGCACCAGGGCGATGCCGGCACAGGCCAGGGTCAAACCGCTCACCCCGGAGCCGAGCAGGAACATCCGTTGCCAGATCGGCTGCGCCTGACGGCTCGGCATCGCCGAGTCGAAGGCCGCGACCTGGATCACCCGCAATGCGACCAGCGTCAGCAGCCAGACCAGCCAAATGCTGACCAGAAAATAGCGCTGCGGGCTCCAGAGTAACCAGGCGCAGACCAGACCATTGAGCAGCATGAATAACGTGGGGAGCAACGAGCCTTGATAAAGCAGACGCGTGCGTTCGACCGCCATCTCCATGGCGTAATGCTTGCGTATAACCTGAGGCTCCACAGAGGGGCCCGACAGGCTAGTGCTGAGGGTCATAGGCAATATTCTTGTTCTTATAATAGTGAGCAGGGTTAAGCCCGAAACGTCGCAGGAGCATACACAAGCAACTGCCCGGACC
>JAPLSD010000565.1 GCA_026398835.1 Pseudomonas sp. | reverse complement strand
CTTGGGCAGCAAGGTGAAAATCACCGCGGCCATCAATGACCAGCTGAGCGTGCCCAATAGCAATTGCAGCAAGGCCATGCGCAATGAAGGCAGGTTGATTGCGATACCGCGTAACGTCCAGGTCCGGCGCCGGGAGAAGTGGCAGGCGAGGAGATAGGCCGCGCTCAGCACCAGCAACACAAACCCCACCCCTTGCAAGGCATCGCTACTGAGCTTCCAGCCTGGCGGTAGATTAACAAGGCCGCTGCTGAATACTGATCCGGCCAGCGTCATGTAGCCCAGCCAGTTCGTGGCAATGCTCAGACCCAGGATCCTGGCGATATTGCCGGTGCTCACCCCCAGGTGCGAATACAGCCGATAACGCATGGCGATACCGCCGATCCAGGCGCCCAGGTTGAGGTTGAAGGCGTAGCTGATGATCCCCACCGGCAAAATCTGTCGCCAGCCCAGATCTTGCCGAATATAGGTCCGGCTGATCAGATCAAAGCTGGCATACACCAGAAAATTCACCAGTGTCAGGCTGGCGGCGAGGACCAGCGTGCGCACTTTGAAGTCGGCCAGGGTGTCGATCACCTCCGTCCAGTTGATACGCCGCGCGAGGATCGTGAACAGCACGATCAATAGCAAAAAGAACACAGCGGTCAGCGCACGCTTCAAGCGTTTCCAGCCCTGTTTTCCATGGGCGATGTCATGCTGCGCCGGGTGCGAATCGGGGTGGCTCATGGCACTTGCTCCCGGGTGGCCTTCGACGTTTGATGCGGTAAGTACACCTCTTCGATATCCGTTTGGTGCTCGCGGTTGTCGCGATAAACCAACCGCACCTGGCCGTCATGTTCACTGAACGCCAACTCCGAACGGCGTCGACGGCGGATTGGGTTGTGGATAAGTTGTCCACCGGCGCTTTTTCCATCGGCGCACTACTCATAGCTCAACCTCAACCGACAGTGGTGCATGATCAGACAGATGCGACCAAGGACGTGCCTTCAATACTTTCGGATGCTGCGCCTTCAGATTGCGCACGTAAATCCGGTCCAGACGCAATGCAGGCAGCCGCGCCGGGTAACTGCGCGCCGGTTTGCCGTAGTGTTCGGCGAACACTTCGTGCAAGCCGCAGGGGTTGAGCAGAGCATCGGCCCGCTGGCGCCAATCGTTGAAATCGCCGGCGACAATCAGGGGGGCGTCTGCGGGGAGTTCTTCCAGGCGTTGTGCCAATAGCAGCAACTGCTGACGGCGATGGGTTTCGAGCAACCCAAGGTGGACGCAAATTGCGTGCACTTCACGGCCGTCACCGGGCAAGCGCAATACGCAATGCAACAGCCCGCGGTTTTCCCGCGTGGAGCCTGCGATCGATACGTCGAGATTGTCATGACGAATGATCTGGAACTTTGACAACAGCGCGTTGCCGTGGTCGCCGTCGGGATACACCGCGTTACGCCCATAGGCGAACTGCGGCCAGATGCTGTCGGCGAGGAATTCGTACTGCGGCATCGTCGGCCAGTTGCTGTAGCGCCGTGAGTGATGTGTGTGAATTCCGTGGACCTCCTGGAGAAACACCACATCGGCGGACACGCTACGCACCGCTTCGCGCAGTTCCGGCAAGATAAAGCGTCGATTGAGGGCGGTGAAGCCCATGTGGATATTGACGGTCAGCACGGTGAAGCGGCAAATCGCGGTACTGCCCGGGGTCATGTCGCAATGTTCGCTCCTCGGTTCCTCCAGGTTCATGGCAACACCCCAGGTGCAGGTGGTTTGCCCCAGTTGGCATACCGTTCGGGCGTTTGCAGCGCATTGAACGAACCGTTGATTTCAATTCCGGTGGGTTTCATCTGGGAACGATCGTCAGTGCTGTTTTCAGGATTAATGTTGGATCAGCTTGCTGCGCAGCTCGGCACTGGCCTGCTGATCCAGTTCCAGCCAGAAATGCTGCTTGCCAGCAATTTCGGCGGCGGCGGGCAAACCGTCGCGGTACACCAACCGATTGCTGGCCAGCGCCGGGACTTTGCTGCCGGGTAGCAGCGTGCCAGCGAGGTTCAACGGATCGACGCCGCAGACACCGATCAGGCTGCCGTCATGGGGGCGTCGACGCACTTCTCGCAACAGGGGAATCGCCTCCGGTAACGCGAACTGCTCGCCCGCCAAACCACTGACAAAACGCCCGCCGCGAATCTCGCCTCGGGCCTCCAGTCGATGGAACGTGCGCAGCAGTTCGCGCCAGCTTGGCAGCCAGTCGGCCTCTCGCTCCAGCAGTCGCCAGAACACCACGCCATAACGCCGAAGCAAGGTCATCGCGACATGTTCCAGAGTCGCCGTCGGGGTCTGCCCGGGGCGAGTAATTTCGTTCACCGCTGCTGGCGCGGGGCGTCGCAACAAGGCCCAGCGCCCGGCATCGTCCATACCGCCGACAAAGGCGCCGCGCCCACGGCGACTGCTACGAGCCTGACGTTTGCTGGCCGGGGTGATCAATGCGCGCAGCCCGGCGAAGCTGTCGGCATTCACCAGCCCGGCGCCCACCAGTTCCTGCAACGCGGTTTCCAGT
>JAPLSD010000541.1 GCA_026398835.1 Pseudomonas sp. | reverse complement strand
GTGCCGGCCTTGCATCACCACCCGCGTGAGGCGATTGGCCAGCTGGAACAGGCGATTGCCGAACTTGGTCGGCCACTGCTGGTCGGCAGCTCCCTCGGCGGCTACTATGCGACTCACCTAGCCGAGCGCCATGGCCTCAAAGCCCTGTTGGTCAACCCCGCCGTCAGCCCTCATCGGATGTTCGACGGATTCTTGGGCAGCCAGAAAAACCTGTATACCGATGAAACCTGGGAAATGACTCACGACCATGTAACGGCTCTGGCCGAACTGGAAGTGCCGGCGCCACAGGACCCACAGCGGTTTCAGGTATGGTTGCAGACAGGTGACGAGACCCTGGACTATCGCCTCGCCCAGCAGTATTACCGAGCCTGTGCCTTGCGTATCCAGGCCGGCGGCGACCATAGTTTCCAGGGCTTTGCCGGGCAGCTACCGGCGCTGTTGAGTTTTGCCGGCATCGGCGCAGATCAGTATCAGGCGATCGATTTCACTGCACTGTGAAATCCCTGGCCTCTATTTTCATTGAACGACTAACGACGAGACCCCATGGCCACTCCCAGCGCTAGCTCTTATAACGCCGACGCCATCGAAGTCCTCTCGGGCCTCGACCCGGTACGAAAACGCCCGGGCATGTACACCGACACCAGTCGGCCGAACCACCTCGCCCAGGAAGTCATCGACAACAGCGTCGACGAAGCCTTGGCCGGGCATGCGAAATCGGTGCAGGTCATCCTGCACGCCGACCACTCCCTGGAAGTCAGCGATGACGGCCGTGGCATGCCAGTGGACATTCACCCGGAAGAGGGTGTGTCGGGTGTCGAGCTGATCCTCACCAAGCTCCATGCGGGCGGCAAGTTTTCCAACAAAAACTACCAGTTCTCCGGCGGTCTGCACGGGGTCGGTATTTCTGTGGTCAACGCCCTGTCGACTCAAGTCCGGGTGCGCGTCAAACGTGATGGCAACGAGTACCAGATGACCTTTGCCGATGGCTACAAGGCCACCGATCTGGAAGTGGTCGGCACCGTTGGCAAGCGCAATACCGGCACCAGCGTCTACTTTATGCCGGACCCGAAATACTTCGATTCGCCAAAATTCTCCGTCAGCCGCCTCAAGCACGTCCTCAAGGCCAAGGCCGTTCTGTGCCCGGGCCTGCTGGTCAGCTTTGAAGACAAGGCCACCGGCGAGAAAGTCGAGTGGCATTACGAAGACGGTCTGCGCTCCTATCTGGTGGATGCAGTCACCGAATTCGAGCGCCTGCCGGACGAACCGTTTTGTGGCAGTCTCGCCGGGAATAAAGAAGCTGTGGACTGGGCTCTGCTGTGGTTGCCGGAAGGCGGCGATAGCGTCCAGGAAAGCTACGTCAACCTGATTCCGACCGCTCAGGGCGGCACCCACGTCAACGGTTTGCGCCAGGGTTTGCTGGACGCGATGCGCGAGTTCTGTGAGTTTCGCAGCCTGCTGCCGCGTGGCGTGAAGCTGGCACCGGAAGACGTTTGGGAGCGAATCGCTTTCGTCCTGTCGATGAAAATGCAGGAACCACAATTCTCCGGTCAGACCAAAGAGCGGCTGTCCTCCCGCGAGGCGGCGGCGTTCGTTTCCGGTGTGGTCAAGGACGCCTTCAGTCTGTGGCTCAACGAACACCCTGAGCTGGGCATGCAACTGGCTGAGCTTGCGATCAACAACGCCGGCCGTCGCCTCAAAGCCAGCAAGAAGGTCGAACGCAAACGCATCACTCAAGGCCCGGCGCTGCCGGGCAAGCTGGCGGACTGCGCCGGGCAAGACCCTATGCGCTCTGAACTGTTTCTGGTGGAAGGTGATTCCGCCGGCGGTTCGGCCAAGCAGGCGCGGGACAAAGAGTTCCAGGCGATCCTGCCATTGCGCGGGAAGATTTTGAACACCTGGGAAGTCGACGGCAGCGAAGTGCTCGCCAGCCAGGAAGTGCACAACATCGCCGTGGCCATTGGTGTTGACCCAGGGGCGGCGGACATCAGCCAACTGCGCTACGGAAAAATCTGC
>JAPLSD010000657.1 GCA_026398835.1 Pseudomonas sp. | reverse complement strand
TGCTTTGACGGTAATCCAGTGGGCGAACAAGGCGCCGGTGGAGTAAAACTTCTGACCGTTGATGACGAAACCGTCACCGTTGGCGGTTATCCGCGCTTTGAGTTCAAGGGTATTTTTGGTGCCGCGCTCCGGCCCCGCATTACCGATCCGCCAGCCTTCGAGAACGCTTTGGAACAGCTGCTTTTTTTGCCGCTCGGTGGCGCTGTCCAATAGCACATTGAGAATGCCGAACTGGTTTTGCGGAATCTGCCCCAGCGCCGGGTCGGCCGCGGAAATAATCGCGAACACCTCAGCCAGGGTAACGAATGAAACCTGCGGACCGCCAAACTCACGGGGAATGGAAATACTGCCCAGGCCGCTGCGGGTGAACTGTTCGATTTCTGACCATGGCAGCTTGCGTTGCTGGTCGCGCCGCGATGCTTGCAGGCGGGCGACGTCAGCGAGTTCATGGGCGGCTTGTAACGCTTGGGCGTCGTCACGCAAGACGCGTGCGGGCAACAACAGTGGGGCGATGTCCAGATCACTCTGGACGAATGCATCTGCCAAATTAGACATCAGCGCCGCTCCTTGGCTGCACGCAATGCCCTGGCGATCTGCACTTGGGTGATTGTGTTCCTGACCATACCTACCTCACATCTCATGGAAATGCCGCGAAAGCTGCGGCGAATCAAAAACAAGAATGTCCGGTGGTCCGGTTTATATACCCTAAACGCGTATAAAAAATTAATAAACTAACTTTTAGGAATATACATAGAAGGTCCGCAGTCACTGTCCCCGCCTCGGAAGCAGTAGCCCCGGATCAGGCGGGGGTGTGAGCTCAGCGGCGTCGGGTTTCGGCAGCTTTAAGCACCGTTCGCACCGGTATTTTGCTGTACGGGTTGGCACAACCGATCTTCAGTTTGCGGGCCGGCGCCCAGCGCGAGTTGTTACCTACGCAGTCGAGGATGCAGTAGGTGATTTCCAGTTGGTTGTCTTCCCCAGCCTCCAGAATCACCGCCGGTGGCACCCAAACGTTGATCGGTTTGCCAACCTCGCAGGCTTTGACTTTGGGCAGGTCCATGCGTACGTCGCCCCAACGCAGGGTGATCTCATCCTCGGCGGCCATGTTCAGGTAGGGTTCTATGGTCAGTGGTACACCGCGTTTGATCTGGTTGGGGTTGACCCCCTGGCGGCGGATCGTCTCTGGGATGCCCAGCGGCTCCAGCCCCTGGTTTTCGTCACCGCAGAGTTCCGATGGCTGCCCGCCCGGGCAGTCGAGTTTGACCTGAACCCGTCTCGCGGCCGATAACGCGGGACCGTGTCCAACTTGCATGACCCGATAGTGGATTCGCGACGTGCCGTTGTGAATAAAGCTCTCCGGCACCCGCAGGCTGACAGGCTGGCCGACGTCGGCAACGTTGAGCAATCTGGACGCTACATAGCAGTTGTTCCAGAACAGCTCGATCAAGTCACCTTCGTCCATGCCGGAGTAAGGCGGGATATCAATTAACAAATGAGAGGCGGTGGTAACACTGATGCTATGTTTGTGAGATTGAGGGAGGGTGGGAGCGGGAAGCTCGGATTTACTCGAGGTGCGCGTCATGGTGTTCTCCTTGAAACATTACAGCGAAATCCGTTTCGGAAAGATCAAAGTGGGTGAGTGCTGGGGGACACGGACCAACCCTGTCTCGTAATGAATAGAGCGGTGCAGATGATCGGTCTAAAAGGGGATTGATGTGCCAACTTTTAGCTAGATAAGAGTGTGCTTGAGCCGGTGTCAAGAGATGGGGGGGATGAACCTGACGTTGTTGAGTTATTCAGAAAAATCCTACCCTGCGAAAGTATTAATGTGCATGCATTGGACGAACTTTACCTTGGGGCACTTAAGTTTTATCCATTGCATTTCTACAGGGTTCATCCACTTTGATGGGGCTTGTTTACAGAAGGGTATTCGAAGCAAATATGTTGCAGAAAGTATGTATGTAGCCCCTTGGGGCTTCAAGTGGGATATTGCTGGCTTGACTTTATTGAAGGGGGTTAAATCATTGATGAACTTTAGGGGTGAAGATGTTGCTTCCATCCTTGGAAGCTAATAGTTACCGAAGTGTTAAATTAAATGTTGGAACTTCCATCATTCAGAAACTTGCTGAGGAACTGTCGGGTGCGCTCTTCTTTCGGGTTGGCAAATAACGCTTTGGCTTCTCCCTGCTCGACGATCACACCTTTGTCGAAAAACACCACACGGTTGGCCACATCCCGGGCAAAGCCCATTTCGTGGGTGACAATCACCATGGTGCGTTTCTCTTCGGCCAGACCGCGAATGGTCGCCAGTACTTCACCCACCAATTCCGGGTCCAGGGCTGAGGTGGGTTCATCGAATAGAATCACCTCCGGCTCCATGGCCAGCGCCCGGGCAATCGCGACACGCTGTTGCTGCCCACCGGAAAGCCTGCGCGGGTAAGCGTCTTCCTTGCCTGCCAGGCCGACCTTGGCCATCAACGCGCGGCCCAAGGCGACCGCTTTGTCCTTAGGCATTTTTTTAACCACCAGCGGGCCTTCGATAACGTTTTCCAGTGCCGTGCGATGGGGAAACAGGTTGAAGTTCTGGAACACGAACCCCACGTGCTGACGCAACCTGCGCACCAGGCCTTGCTGCTGGTTCAACGGGCGGCTGCCATCGATCTCGATATCGCCAACCTTGATTCGGCCGCTGGTGGGTTCTTCGAGAAAATTCAGGCAGCGCAGGAAGGTCGTTTTGCCCGACCCGCTGGGCCCGATGATTGCGACCACCTCACCTTCCTCAACCCGCAGGTCGATGCCATTGAGGACCGTCTGACCTTTGAATTGCTTCGTCAGTTTTTCAACCACAATCATGCGTTCAAGACTCCTGGTCGTGCCGATTGACCCGCTCTTCCAGACGGTTCTGCAGGTGCGCGAGCAGGCTGTGCGGCGGCAAGATACATGGTGAAAATTTCGAAGGTTCGGGCGGTAATCAGCTGCGCCTGACGGAACAACTCAGGGACCTGAATGGTGGCCGCCAGCGCGGTGTCCTTGACCAGCGAAATAAAGCTGTTGCCCAGCGGCGGCAAAGCAGTGCGCGCCGCTTGCGGCAGGATCGCCCGACGCAAGGTTTGCGCGCGCGTCATGCCGATGCTGGCGGCAGCTTCCCACTGGCCGCGTTCGATCGAGCTGATCGCGGCACGGAGGATTTCGCAGGCATAGGCGGCCATGTTCAGCGAGAAGCCGATCAACGCCGCCGGTAGCGGATCAAGTTCGATACCCAATTGCGGCAAGCCGTAATAGATCACGAACAATTGCACCAGCAGCGGCGTGCCGCGAAAGAACGACACATAGACACGTGCGATCCAGCTCACCGACTTGAAGCGCGAAAGGCGCATCAAGGCCAGGCCGAACCCCAGCAACAGGCCGAAAAACATCCCGCCCAGACTGAGGAACACCGTGTAATACGCGCCCTTGATCAGAAAGGGCGCGGAATCCAGCGCAAGCTGCAGCGCCGCCTGGAGCTGCGGGAAGTGCAGTGCTTCCATTATTGAGTGACGTCAGCGTTGAAGTACTTTTCCGAGATTTTTTTCAGCGTGCCGTCGGCACGCAGTTTCTCGATCGCTTTGTTCACCGCCGCCAGCAGTTCAGGCTCGCCCTTGCGCAGTGCGATACCGGCTTCCTGACGGGAGAAGGGTTCGCCGGAGACCGCGGTGTCCTTGGCTTTGCCCACCAGCTCGAGAGCCGCCAGGCGGTCTACCAGAATGGCGTCGATGCGGCCTACGCGCAGGTCCTGGTACTTGGTTGGATCATCGTCGTAGGTTTTGATGATGGCTTGCGGAACGTTGTCCTTGAGCCACTGCTCGTAGTTGGTGCCAAGGCCCACACCGACCTTCTTGCCGGCCAGATCGGCGGCGGTCTTGATGGTGCCTTCGTTCTTTTTCAGGGTCAGGGCCTGAATCCCGGAGATGGTGTAGGGCGTGGAGAAGTCGTACTTCTTCTTGCGCTCTTCGGAGATGGTCACCTGGTTGATCACTGCGTCCAGGCGCTTGGATTCCAGCGCCGCGAGGATGCCGTCCCATTTGGTCGGCTGCAGCTTGACCTTCACGCCCAGCTCTTTGGCCAGTGCCTCGGAGAACTCTACTTCGAAGCCTGACAGCTTGCCGTTTTCATCGACGAAGCTGAACGGAGGATAGGTGCCTTCCAGACCGACGTTGATCACGCCAGCGTCCTTGATTTTTTGCAGTTGCTCACCGGCAACCGCTTGCCCCAGCAGACCGGCACCGAGTGCCAGACCCAGCGAACCGATAAGCAGATTTCGACGTAGTGCGGAAAAATTCATGACAAGCCCCTATGTTTTCTTATGAAGATGCATTTGGAAAAGAAGGCAAATCTCAGGATCTGGACGACTGCAACATCCTGCCTGAATGCAGCCTATGCGTCTTTCGGCATATTCGCCTACGGCGCGACTATATGACGGTGTTTTTAGATGTGAAAATAATAAAAATTCACTTTGTTATTCTTTTTTTGAATAACAGGGATTGCACTGATCGTTCCTCACGCTCTGCGTGGGAATGCAGCCTGTGACGCTCTGCGTCACCTGGACGCGGAGCGTCCATGGAGGTATTCCCACGCAGAGCATGGGAACGATCGGCACTCCGGCAACCCCTATGCAAAGGTGTTCGCATACGCAAACAACGCCGGCGCCCCACCGGTGTGCAGGAAGATGATCGGACCGTCATCAAAACGATTGCGGCCGATGCCGTCGAGTAAGCCGGCCATGGCCTTGCCGGTGTACACCGGGTCCAGCAACAAGCCTTCGTGACTTGCCACCAGCTTGATTGCCGCCAGCGTGCCAGCGTTCGGCTCGCCATAGCGTGGGGCGAAATATTCGTCCCACAGTTCAACCTTGAAGCTCGCCGGCAAACTCACGCCGAGCAGTTCGGCAGTGCGTTCGGCCAGGCCTTGTACCTTCGGCCGCTGGGCTTCATCGCTGCGGGAAACCGTAACACCCACCACCGGCAATTCCGGTAGTACTTCGCTCAGTGCCAAGGCCAGACCGCTATGGGTCCCGGCACTGCCGGAGGCCAACACCACCGCGGCGAATTTCAGACCGGTGTCTTCGATTTGCCCAGCCAGTTCCAGGCCCGCTCGTACATAACCCAACGCTCCCAGCGCGTTGGAGCCGCCAATCGGCACCAAATACGGTTTTTTGCCGTTGGACCGCAGGCGCTCGGCGAGGGCGTGCAACTGATCGTCGGCGCTGTCCAGGTTGTCCACCAACTCGACCTTGGCATCAAACAAATCCAGCAGCAGGCGATTGCCGTTAGCCAGGTAGTTGCTGTCGCTGGTGCCGATGGGGTTTTCCAGCAGCGCGACGCAACCAAGACCCAGCTTGGCGGCCAGTGCGGCGGTCTGGCGCACATGGTTGGACTGGATGGCACCTGCGGTGACCAGCGTATCGGCACCGGTGGCCAAGGCATCGGCAGCCAGGTATTCGAGCTTGCGCAGCTTGTTGCCGCCCAGCGCCAGTGGAGTGGTGTCATCGCGTTTGACGTAAACATCGCGACCCAGCCAGGCCGACAGGCGTTCGAGCTTTTCCAGCGCGGTGGGATTGCCGAGGAGTTCCAGACGATTGAAGCGAGCAAGCTGTTGTTTGATCATGGGGTCCGCACTGGCTGTAGGAGATGTCTGGACTATAGGCAGGCCTTTTTACTCGAGCAACCGCCAATCGCTTATGTCCAAATGTTCTGAGAACAGCACAATTCGTTCTTAATTCAGGTTTGAGCGCGTACCGTAAAGTGGATGCCGTTTCCGCGGCCAGACAGTCCGGCCGCATGAGTGAGGAGTCTTTACCGTGAGCGAGCGTTCCAGCCATTGGCAGTTGCAGACCATCGTTGGCCAACTGCGTGAAGCCCGAGACCAGTGGCGCACTCAGAACGGCCGCATCAGCGGCGAGCAGGGCGGGCGTGAACTGCCGTCGCGTGCCGCGATGGCCGAGATTCTCGAAGCGCTGTGTGGCGCGCTGTTTCCAATGCGTCTTGGCCCGGTGGATCTGCGCGAGGAGAGTGAAGACTTTTACGTCGGCCACACACTGGATGTGGCGCTCAATGCCTTGCTGGCTCAGGCACGGCTTGAACTGCGTTATGTGGCCCGGCAAAGCGCCAAGGTCGATAACGAAGTCGAGATCAAGGCGATTCGTCTGATCCAGGATTTCGCCCTGGCCTTGCCCGGCTTGCGCAGCCTGCTCGATACCGACGTGCTGGCGGCCTTCCACGGTGACCCGGCAGCGCGCAGCGTGGATGAAGTGCTGCTGTGCTACCCGGGGATTCTTGCGGTGATTCACCATCGTCTGGCCCATCATTTGTACCGCGCCGGGTTACCGCTGCTGGCGCGGATCAGTTCGGAGATCGCCCACTCGGCAACGGGCATCGACATCCACCCCGGCGCGCAGATCGGCGCCAGCTTCTTTATTGATCACGGGACGGGTGTAGTCATCGG
>JAPLSD010000451.1 GCA_026398835.1 Pseudomonas sp. | reverse complement strand
GCGCCCGACGCTGGAAAAACCAATGATCGGTGGAATGTAGTTGAACGCATTGAAGAAGCTGTAAGGCGCCAGGTTCAGGCGGCCTTGGGCATCCTGTGAGGATATCCAGCCGATAGGGCGCGGGCCGACGATGGCATTGAATGGGTCATGGGGCAGGCCATGGCCCTGGGAGGGTTCGTAATAATGGATATCGTCAGGCATGGCGCGGGTTCCTGAGGTGAGGCTGGAAGGGGAGGTGATCATAGTGCAGGGCGTCGGATGTTATTTCCAGCGCAGGGCATTTAGCCTGATCGTTCCCACGCTCTGCGTGGGAACGATCAAAACCTTTAAAACCCGTGCTTCCATGGTTTTTTCATTCTCCACTTACCTAATTTTCACGGTTATCCCTTCAGTCTCCGCCCGGGTCAAAAACCATTGAAAACTGGCTGTCTGAAATCCGAGCTTTGGAGTACTGCATCGAATGAACAAACTTCCTCAAATCACCCTTGCGTTCTGGGTCATGAAAATTTGCGCGACGACCTTGGGGGAAACCGCGGGTGATTTGCTGTCGATGACCTTGAATGTCGGTTACGCCATCAGCTCGATGATCCTGATCAGCGTGTTCCTGCTGACCCTGGTGACGCAGCTGTTTTCGAAAACCTATCACCCAGTGCTGTACTGGATCGTGATCCTTTCGACCAGCACGGCCGGCACCACCATGTCGGACTTCATGGACCGCACTCTGGGTCTGGGTTATGCCACGGGTTCGATGATCCTGATCGCGATTCTGGTGACGATCTTCGCCCTCTGGCGCCTGAGTGGCGATTCGCTGAACGTGAATAAGATCCAGACGTTTCGTGGCGAAATGTTCTATTGGATGGCGATTCTGTTTTCCAACACCCTGGGCACGGCGCTGGGTGATTATCTGGCCGACGACTCAGGGTTGGGTTTTGCCGGTGGCGCGTTGTTCATCGGTTCGACCATCGCGGTGGTCGTGCTGGCGCGTTACTTCACCAAGATCTCCTCGGTGCTGTTGTTCTGGATGGCTTTCGTACTGACACGACCGTTCGGCGCAACCCTGGGTGACTTCCTGACCAAGCCTCATGAAAAGGGTGGTCTGGACTTTGGCACCATTGGTTCGTCACTGGTATTGGCGGGGATTTTGGTGGTGTTGATTGCGGGCGCTTCGTACGTTCAGAACAAGTACGTGCGTCAGGGCGTTGCTGAACTGTCCTGATACCTCTCTAGACCGAGTCGCGATGAGGCCACAACAGCCACCATTGATGGTGGCTGTCATACCGCTACCGCGAGCAAGCTCGCCTGTCAGTCGGTCTCGATCCGCGAGTGTTTGCGGGTGTCTTTCATGGTCACGTAGACCAGCAGCGAAACGGCGATGCAGGCGGTGACGTACCAGTAGTAACCGGTTTCCATGCCGATGCTTTTGAACCACAGCGCAATGTATTCAGCGGTGCCGCCGAAGATCGATACGGTCAAGGCATAAGGCAGGCCGACGCCCAGAGCGCGGATTTCGGTCGGGAACAGTTCGGCTTTGACCACTGCGTTGATCGAGGTGTAACCGCTGACGATGATCAGCGCCGCCATGATCAGGAAGAACGCGCCCCACCAGGTCTGGACCGTGTGCAGTGTGGTGAGGATCGGTACGGTGAACAGGGTGCCGAGAATGCCGAAGGCAATCAGGATCGGCCGCCGTCCGACTTTATCCGAGAGTCCGCCGACCAATGGTTGCAGGCACATGAACAGGAACAGTGTCGCCGCCGAAATGGTGGTGGAATCGGAAATGCTCATGCCGACCGTGTTCACCAGGTATTTCTGCATGTACGTGGTGTAGGTGTAGAAAGCCAGCGTGCCGCCCATGGTCAGGCCGACCACAGTCATCAGTTCCTTGGGATGGCGCATCAAGGTGCGCATCGCGCTTTCCTTGGCCTTCACTTTCTTGGTGAACGACTCGGTTTCTTCCATGCCACGACGCAGGTAAAGCGCGACGACCGCACACAGCGCGCCGATGGCGAACGGGATGCGCCAGCCCCAGTCGTACAGCTGTTCGGTGGTCAGGGTTTGTTGCAGCACGATCAGTACCCCCAGAGCGATGAGCTGACCAGAGATCAGGGTCACGTACTGGAAGCTGGAGAAGAAACCGCGACGTTCCTTGGTCGCCATTTCGCTCAGGTAGGTGGCCGAGGTGCCGTATTCGCCACCGACCGACAGGCCCTGCAGCAAGCGAGCGAATACCAGCAGGATAGGCGCGCCGATACCGATGGTTTCATAACCCGGGCTCAGGGCGATCAGCAGTGAGCCGAAGCACATCAGATACACCGAGGCCATCAACGCGGCTTTACGGCCGACGCGGTCGGCGTAGAGACCCATCAGCCAGCCACCGATCGGGCGCATCAGGAAGCCCACGGCGAAGATCGCGGCGGTGTTCAGAAGTTGTGCAGTGGTGTCGCCCTTGGGGAAGAACGCTTTGGCAAAGTACAGCGAGAAGGCGGCGTAGACGTACCAGTCGTACCACTCGACCATGTTGCCGACGGAGCCGCTGAAAATCGATTTGATACGGCTGGAAGTGGTTCTTTCTTTCGCCGGCGCAGCCGCCGACCCTAGAGGCAGGGTGTTGGAGTTATCCATAAAGGATCCTTCGTTTAATTGTTTTTGTGGATCGCGCCGAAACGCAGCCTGACAGGGCTATAGCAGGAGCTGTGCCAGAACCAAGAGGCTTGATTTAGAGGGGTTTTGGAATTTTTGTGAGCGGAAATCCGCTGATGTATGGCTGGGGCGTGAGCGGAAATCCGCCTATTCAGCGCGGATTGATCGTTACCACGCGGAGCGTGGGAACGATCTGTTTCCGGTGTGAGCGAATCACTCCTCCTTCAAAAACATCTCTCGCGCCAACCCATGGCGCTGCATCTTTTCATTGAGGGTTCGGCGCGGCAGCTGCAACTCGGCGAGCACCGCTTTGATATCGCCTTTATGCCGAGTCAGAGCAGCCCTGAGGCAATGCGCTTCAAACGCTTCCTGCTGCGCGGCAAGGGACTGGCCGGGTTCGATGCCTTCGGGTTCCGGCTCACCAAGGCCCAGCACCTGACGTTCGGCGACGTTGGCCAGTTCGCGGACGTTGCCCGGCCAGTCGTGGCTGAGCAGGCGGCTCAGTTGCGGACCGCTCAGCGGCGGGAAACTGCGTCCCAGACGTTCGGCGGCACTATGCGCGAAGTGTTCGAACAACAACGGGATGTCTTCGCGGCGTTCGCGCAACGGCGGCAGGCGCAATTGCGCGACGTTCAGACGATAGGCCAGGTCTTCGCGAAAACGCCCCGCACGGGCTTCATCCAGCAGATCAGGTTTGGTCGCCGCGATAATTCGC
>JAPLSD010000477.1 GCA_026398835.1 Pseudomonas sp. | reverse complement strand
CCGCCTCGAGGAGAGTGAAAATGGGCCTGAATAATCAGTGGATGCAACGCGATCTCGCGGTTTTGTGGCATCCCTGCACCCAGATGAAAGACCACGAACAACTGCCGCTGATCCCGATCAAGCGCGGTGAAGGCGTCTGGCTGGAAGACTTCGAAGGCAAACGCTACCTCGATGCGGTCAGTTCCTGGTGGGTCAACGTGTTCGGTCACGCCAACCCGCGGATCAATCAGCGCATCAAGGATCAGGTCGATCAGCTTGAGCACGTGATTCTGGCCGGGTTCAGCCATCAGCCAGTGATCGAGCTGTCCGAACGCCTGGTAAAGATGACCCCGGAAGGCCTGACCCGGTGCTTCTACGCCGATAACGGTTCGTCCTGCATCGAAGTCGCGCTGAAAATGAGCTTTCATTACTGGCTCAACCGCGGCCAGCCGAACAAGAAGCGCTTCGTCACCCTGACCAACAGCTACCACGGCGAAACCATGGCCGCGATGTCGGTGGGCGATGTGCCGTTGTTCACCGAGACTTACAAAGCACTGCTGCTCGACACCATCAAAGTGCCGAGCCCGGATTGCTACCTGCGCCCGGAAGGCATGAGCTGGGAAGAGCACTCGCGCAACATGTTTGCCGCCATGGAGCAAACCCTGGCCGAGAACCACGACACTGTCGCGGCGGTGATCGTCGAGCCGCTGATCCAGGGCGCCGGTGGCATGCGCATGTATCACCCCGTGTACCTGCAACTGCTGCGCGCAGCCTGCGACCGTTATGGTGTGCACCTGATCCATGACGAAATCGCTGTTGGCTTCGGCCGGACCGGGACGATGTTCGCCTGTGAGCAGGCCGGTATCCGCCCGGACTTCCTCTGCCTGTCCAAAGCCCTGACCGGTGGCTATTTGCCGCTGGCCGCCTGCGTGACCACCGAAGATGTCTACAGCGCCTTCTACGACGACTATCCAACCCTGCGCGCGTTCCTGCATTCCCACAGTTACACCGGCAATCCGCTGGCCTGTGCGGCAGCGTTGGCGACCCTGGATATCTTCGAACAAGACAACGTGATCGAGAACAACAAGGCCCTCGCCCAGCGCATGGCCAGCTCGACCGCGCATCTGGTCGATCACCCCCATGTCTCGGAAGTGCGTCAAACCGGCATGGTGCTGGCCATCGAGATGGTTCAGGACAAGGCCAGCAAGACCGCCTATCCGTGGCAGGAACGTCGTGGACTCAAGGTGTTCCAGCATGCGCTGGAGCGCGGCGCTTTGCTGAGGCCGTTGGGCAGCGTGGTGTATTTCCTGCCACCGTATGTCATCACCCCGGAGCAGATCGACTTCCTGGCCGAAGTGGCCAGTGAAGGGATTGATATCGCCACACGCAGTGACATCAGCGTGGCGGTACCGGCGAACTTCCATCCGGATTTTCGTGATCCGGGTTGATAACCACTGAACGATCAAATTACAGAGATTCAGAATGAGACTGTCCCGTTTCTTTATCGACGCCCCTTTGAGCCTCGGCGAACACGAACTGCCGGAGGCCCAGGCGCATTACATCAGCCGTGTGCTGCGCATGGCCGAGGGCGATGCATTGCAAGTGTTCGATGGCTCAGGGTTTGAGTTTCGCGGCAAGCTGCTGGAAGTCGGCAAAAAGCGCGTGGTGGTCCAACTGGATGAGCACTTCGCCGGGCAGATCGAATCACCGCTGCAGATTCACCTGGGCCAGGGCCTGTCCCGTGGCGAGCGGATGGATTGGGCGATCCAGAAAGCCACCGAACTGGGGGTCAATGAAATCACCCCGATCTTCAGCGACCGCTGCGAAGTCCGCCTCAAGGACGAACGCGCCGACAAGCGCCTGATGCACTGGCGCCAGGTGGCCATCAGCGCGTGCGAGCAATGCGGACGTTCGCGGGTGCCGGTCATTCATCCACCACTGCTGTTGGCCGATTGGCTGAAACAGGCCGAAGCCGAGTTGAAGCTGGTGCTGCACCCCGTGGCCGAGCCGCTGGTCAGCCATGCCAAACCGGCGACGTTGGCGTTCTTGATCGGTCCGGAAGGCGGGTTGTCCGACGCTGAGGTCGATCAGGCTCAAGACGCTGGTTTCCATTCCGCACGCCTTGGTCCGCGAGTGTTGCGGACCGAAACCGCGCCGGTGGTGGCGTTGGCGGTTGCGCAGCAGTTGTGGGGCGACTTCTAACCGCTCCAGATCGTTCCCACGCGCAGCAAAGGATGCAGCCCGTGACGCTCCGCGTCACAAGAGCGGACGCAGAGCGTCCATTGAGGCATTCCCACGCAGAGCGTGGGAACGATCATCTTTTTGAGGTTATTGCACCGGATCACTCACCGGTTTGGCGATGATTGCTTTCAACTCACTGGTCATCGGAAATTCCAGGTTCAGCCCCTTGGGCGGGATAGGTTGTTCGAACCAGCGCTGATAGATCCCGTTGATTTCACCTGAGCGATACAGGTCAGCCAAGGTCCCGTTCACCAGTTCAAGGAACTGCGGGTCATCCTTGCGCACCATG
>JAPLSD010000829.1 GCA_026398835.1 Pseudomonas sp. | reverse complement strand
GTCGTCGCTCGTGTGGCCTTCATCAACCACTTGATCGATGCCGACATTCTCGGCGATGTCGACCCGTCGTTAGGCCAGCTGAGCGCCGAACAGAAACGCGATTTCATGACGCGCACGGCACCAGAACGACGGGCTGCGCCAGTCGGCCCGGTGCTGATTCGCTCGCGGCTCGGTACTGCGGTGGAGTTCACCCTGTATCCGTTGTGCATGGACTCCAACGCTATGGCGGACTACATCGTCAGTGGTGATCTGGAGGTCATTCGCGAAGAGGTCGGCAACCGCATCCTTGACGCACGCGCCGATGGTTACAGCGTCGCGGGGCTGGGGATGTACACCTCCATCGTGACCAACAACTGTCAGGCACTGAAGATCCCGGACATGGCCCTGACATCCGGCAACGCCTTGACCATCGGGATGGGGCTGGAGGCCATCGAGCAAGGCTGCAAGCAACAGCAACTTGAGTTGCATGAGCAAACCGCGGCCGTGGTCGGGGCTTCCGGCAACGTGGCTTCAACCTACGCGTCCCTGCTGTCGGCCACGGTCGATCACCTGATCCTGATTGGCAGCGGTCGCGATGGCTCGGTGCGCCGCCTGGAGAAAACTGCACAGCTGATCTACGCCGACGCCGCCCGGTCAATCCTCAAAGGCAACGCCGAACAGGACCGGCTGGCGATGCGTCTGCTCAAGCTCAACGGTATCGAGGAGTTGCTCCAGGAGAATGGCAGCAGCCCGGACCTGGGTCTGCGTATCTCGCGGCTGGTGCAGGAGCGTGTCGGTGTGAATGCATTCATCACCGTCACCAATGACCTGGAAGCACTCAAGCGAGCCCGCATTGTGCTGTGTGCGGCGAACGCTCCGCAGCCGTTCCTGGAGGCCGGACATTTTGCCGAGAACAGTGTGATCTGCGACATCGCGGTGCCATTGAACGTTGATCAGGCGCTTTCCAGTCAGCGCGCGGATGTTCTTTACATGCATGGCGGCATTGTCCAGACGCCGCTCGGCGATGGGCTCGCGCCGAATGTTCGGGCCTATCTGAAACAGGGTCAGTTGTATGCCTGCATGGCCGAGTCGGTCCTGATGGGGTTGTCGGGGATGAAGCAGCATTACTCCTACGGCGATATCAGCCGTGAGCAAGTGCAGCAGATCCGCGCATTGGCGGCGACCCATGGCTTTGGCCTCGCTCAGTTCAAGACCAACAACTCACTCTAAGGAACGGCCATGAACCACAAAATAGCGGTAGTGACCGGGGGCAGTCGCGGCATCGGCAAAGCCATTGTCCTGGCACTGGCGGGCGCCGGTTATCAGATTGCATTCAGTTATGTACGTGACGAAGAAGCGGCGATGGCGCTGCGTGCCGAGGTCGAAGCCATGGGGCGCGAGTGCCTGGCGTCGCACTGCGACGTCAAAGACGGCAACAGCATCAAGGGCTTTTTCGAGCGCGTCGAACAGCAGTTCGAGCGCATTGATCTGCTGGTCAATAACGCCGGGATCACGCGTGATGGTTTGCTGGCGACGCTGTCGATCAATGACATCACCGAGGTGATTCAGACCAACCTGATCGGCACCTTGCTCTGCTGCCAGCAGGTCGTGCCCGGCATGATGCGGCAACGTAGCGGTTGCATCATTAACTTAAGCTCGGTGGCCGCGCAAAAGCCCGGCAAGGGCCAAAGCAACTATGCCGCCGCCAAGGGCGGAGTCGAGGCGCTGACCCGTGCCCTGGCCGTTGAACTGGCACCGCGCAACATCCGCGTCAACGCGGTTGCGCCGGGCATCGTCAATACCGACATGACGGCGGCGTTGCTGGGGGCTCACGAGCAGGAAGTCCAGTCGCGACTGTTGATCAAACGTTTCGCCGAGCCACAGGAAATTGCCGAGGCGGTGCTGTACATCGCCGAGCGCGGGCATTACTTGACGGGTGAAGTGTTGTCCGTCAACGGCGGATTGAAAATGCCATGAGCGCGCTACGAACGTTTTTGATCACCGGTGCGGCCAAAGGCATCGGCAGGGCCGTGGCGGAAAACTTCGCCGCCGACGCTGGAAACCGTCTGATTTTGCTCGATCTGGATCTGCTGCAGTTGCAAGACTGGGTGGCCGGGCAGACGTTCGCCGCGAGCATCGAAACCTATGGGGCCGATATCGCTGACCTCGCCAGTTTGCAGGTGCTGTTCAAGACGCTGGCCACGCGTCTGGGTTATGTCGATGTGCTGGTCAACAGCGCCGGTGTCTGCGACGAGAACGAGCCCGAGGACCTGGACAACTGGCACAAGGTGATTTCGGTCAACCTGAACGGAACGTTCTACGTCACCTCGCTGTGCCTGCCGTTGATGGCGGACCGTGGGCGGATCATCAACATGTCGTCGATTCTGGGGCGTGCCGGCAAGGTGCGTAACAGCGCTTACTGCGCTTCCAAGCACGGCATCATTGGCATGACCAAGGCACTGGCGATGGATCTGGCACCCCGCCAGATCACCGTCAACGCAATCCTTCCGGCCTGGATCGATACGCCGATGTTGCAGGGTGAGCTGGCGGCTCAGGCCCGTATCGCGGGGATCAGCCAGGAGCAGATCCTGCGCAACGCGAAGAAGAAATTGCCGCTGCGACGCTTCATTCAGGGCGATGAAGTGGCGGCGATGGTGCGTTACCTGGCGAGCCCCGAGGCGGGCGGCGTCACGGC
>JAPLSD010000031.1 GCA_026398835.1 Pseudomonas sp. | reverse complement strand
GCGCTCGCCACCAGACATTCCTTGGCGCTTTTCTTGAGTTTTTTGATCAAGCGTTCCTGACGCAGGGCTTCGCCCTTGTCACGGCAGACTTCGGTGTAGACCAAGGCCACCGCCGGACTGGAAAGAAAGAAGCGCGCGCCCTTACCGCTTTGATGGGTCGCGAAACGCCGCACAGGATCATCGCTGATCCCGCAATACAGCGAGCCGTTGGCCGCGCGAACCAGATAGACGAACCACGGCTTGCTCACCGGGGTCTCTGGTTCGACGCTGTTACTGGGGGATTCGATGCTACTGTTCACGTGACGATCAAGGCTTGCGCAAATGAGCGGCGATCTTATCAGAGGTCTGCCATTAACGACTGGCCTGGAACGCCCTCAACCCTTTCAAGGCCTGGGCCCGGACGGCGTTTCTCACCAAGGGTGTCCAGCCCAGCAACAGGCCTTTAGTGCCCAACGCCTGCCGCGACCAGCGCCACAGATCGAAGTGGTCGTGATGCTCGCAGATCTTGCCGTCGCGAAAAACAAAGCGCGCCTGAATATCGTTGACCACAATGTTGCCGGTCTGACTGAACAGGTAAGTCGCCACCCAATGGGCACCGCCGGTGCGCTCATCGCTACGGACATTATCGAAGGTCAGGGAGAAGTCCTTGGCCCGAGTGGTCAGCATGCGCCACATGTCGCCGGCATCGCGGCCGCGCAACTCGCCAAACGCAGGGTCACTGAACACCACGTCCTTGGTGTAGCAGGCGCTCATGGCCTCGGCATCCAGCCGCTGGAAAGCTTTATAGAACTCAGTGATCAATGCGCTGTGGGCATCACTCATGGACAGGCTCCGAAGAATTGAAAGGATGCCTGCACGATAGTCTGCAAACGCGGTGAAAACTATCGGCATTCGTGGCAGGAATACCGACAGTGCGTTTGTCTTAGACCTTCTCGCTGACGACGTGAACGTACAGTGAACGTCCTGCGCCGAGGCCGGCCAGGATCGCGGCGATACCCACCCCACCGAAGATCCAGCCCAGCGCAGTCCACCCGCCAGTCAGGTCATGCACCAGGCCAACCGCGAACGGCCCCATGGAAGCCAGGGTGTAACCGATGCCTTGGGCCATGCCCGACAGATTGGCCGCCACATGAGCATCGCGCGAGCGCAAAACGATCAGGGTCAGCGCCAGGCTGAACGACCCGCCCTGCCCCAAACCAAGCAGAATCGCCCAACCCCACAAGCCTTCGAGCGGCGCATATAAACAGCCAAACAGACCCGCCATCACCAGCGCCATCACCACTACAATCGCCAGACGCTGATCCTTGCCACGGGTTGCCAGCCAAGGTGCAGCCAGCGAACTGGCCAATTGGACGATGACCGAGCCAGACAACACCAGACCCGCCTGCGTCGGCGTCAGGCCACGACCGATCAGGATCGAGGGCAACCAGCCGAAGACGATATACGCCAGCGAGGATTGCAGGCCCATGTACAGAGTCACTTGCCAGGCCAACGGATCACGCAGCAAACCGCGCACTCGATAGGCCACAAGGTGCGCACCGTGTTTGTGCCCGACTTGTGGCAACCAGAACACCGCCGCAACCAGCGCAGGCAGGATCCAGAAACCCAGGCCCATGGCCCAGCTGCCCTCGAAATGCTGACTGAGGGGCACCGTCGCCCCCGCTGCCATGGCCGCACCCAGACACAGCGCCATGGTATAGACACCGGTCATGGTCCCGGCATGTTTGGCGAAGTCACGCTTGACGATGCCCGGCAGCAACACGCCAATCACCCCGATACTGGCACCCGCCAGAATGCTGCCGGCAAACAAGCCGGTCTCACCAAACGAACTGCGCAGAATGATCCCGCAGGCCAAGGTCAGCAGGATGCCCAGCACCACCCGCTCGGCCCCAAAACGCCGCGCCAGAATCGGCGCGAGCGGAGCGAACAGGCCAAGGCAGAGCACCGGCAACGTAGTCAGCAGACCCGCTTGCGCTGCCGACAGGCCGAGGCTTTTGGAGACTTCGCTGAGCAACGGCGCCATGCTCGACAACGCTGGGCGCAGGTTCAACGCGACCAGAATCAATCCCAGCAGCAACAGCCATGGTCGACGTAAAACCGGATGACTTTGCTGGACGTCTTCGTCATCGGCTTCGGCGTCGATCAATAGCTCTTGAAGCTCCGCCGTGCGTTTGGCTTGCGTCATGCTGCTTTGGGTCGCCTGCGGGGTAGACATGGGGTTCTCGGTTTCAAGGTTCATTGATCAGCGTCCGGCAAATGGCTTTGGCCCGCTCCGGGTCGCGTTGCTCGACGGCGTTGAGCAGTTCGATATGCAGGTCGAACACCTCCTGGCGCCGTGGCGTGATGCTCAGGGTCTGGCGCAAGTGCGCGCCGACAATGCTGGAAAAATAGCGGTACAGCTCGCTCAAGGTCGGGTTGTGCGCGGCGTCCACCAGGCGTCGGTGAAACACCAGATCGCACGCGATGTAGCTGTCGAGATCGCCGTGGTAGTGGCTGCCGCTGACGCCAAGCGCTTCATGCAGCGCTTTGAGGTCTTCATCCGTGCGCCGCAACGCCGCCAGGCCGATGGCCTCGACTTCAAGAATGTGCCGGGTCTCACGGGCCTGCTCGTGGGAGCAACGCGACAACGCCTTCATGGTGTCCAGCGGATCGACCACTGCCCGCAGGTAACTGCCGTCGCCCTGGCGAATCTCGATCAGTCCGGAAAACGCCAACACCCGCATGGCCTCACGCACTGTGTTGCGGCTGATGCCCAGCTCGAGCGCCAACTCTGGTTCGGTGGGTAAACGCTGGCCGACCGTCCAGGTGCCTTCATTGATGCGCAGGCGCAACTGGTCCAGGGCCTGATCGACCAAAGATCGCTTAATTAATGGAGAAATATCTGACATAGGATTCGCCCTTTCATCCAATCATAGGATGAATTTTCTGACATGTTAGTCAGCTTCGTCGGCGAGCACAACGCGCTACGGTTACCGACAACAAATGAAAGGTTCTCAATAATTGATTAAATTACCCTTTAAGGGTATTTTTAATTCACTGATTCAAGGTGTCTTATGGAAAAGAAAACACCTCATTACGACCTTTCAGTCATGAAGGCTGATGTCGCAAGGCTTGGAGCCGCAGCGTTCACCAAAAGCGCACTTGATGGAGCTCGAAAACTCGGCCTTACCTTGTTCCAGATGCAACAGATCATCGCCCTACTGGACAGGAAGATGCTTTATAAATCGATGACCACTTACGCAGACCACAGGACCTGGCAAGACGTTTACCACTCCAATAGCTCAGGCCTTCTGATCCATATAAAAGTGACCTATCGCCTCAGCGGTGGGCCTCCGGTGATCTCCTTCAAGGAGAAGGACTCATGAAGAAACAGGATTGCGCCAGCTGCGGCGCCCAAAACGGGATGCAGCATTTTGAGGCCCGTGCTTTTACCGTGGATTTCAAACAGTTAAATAGGGCAATTCGCGACCTGTCGGGTTGGCAATGTCAGGTGTGCGACGAGATCGAGTTCGATCCGCAAAGCGCCGTACGTTATTCCCAGGCAGGCGATCAACTAATTGAAGATTCAAAAAGGGTGATGGCGGATGAGATGAAGCGCATTCGTCGCAAACTGCACTTCACGCAAAAAACCGCGGTTCAATTACTTTCAGGCGGTGGCCACAATGCCTTCTCGCGTTATGAACGCGCGGAAATCGAACCGCCCAAACCGTTGTTCATTCTGATGCGCCTGCTTGATCGTCACCCCGAATTGGTCAACGACCTGTTGGAAATCAGCAAAGGCGCAGATATGAGCCACCTTCTGGCGGCGAAGGAACTGGAACGTCAGACCGCTCAAGGTTGCTGAAACCCGGCATGATAAATTCCAGACAAAAATAAACCCGGCTCACGGCCGGGTTTATCGGTGCAGCGACTAACCCATCAATGCAGGATCTGGCTCAAGAACAGCTTGGTCCGTTCATTCTGCGGGTTGTCGAAGAAGTCGTTCGGCGCGGCCTGTTCGACGATTTCGCCTTTGTCCATGAAGATCACCCGGTTCGCCACGGTACGGGCGAAGCCCATTTCGTGGGTCACGCACAGCATGGTCATGCCGTCTTCGGCCAGACCGATCATGGTGTCGAGTACCTCTTTCACCATCTCCGGATCGAGCGCTGATGTCGGCTCATCGAACAGCATGATTTTCGGCTTCATGCACAGCGCACGGGCAATCGCCACACGCTGTTGCTGACCGCCGGAAAGCTGCCCCGGAAACTTGTTTGCCTGCTCTGGAATACGTACGCGTTCCAGGTAATGCATGGCGATTTCTTCGGCCTTGCGCTTGGGCATCTTGCGCACCCACATCGGTGCCAGCGTGCAGTTCTGCAGGATGGTCAAGTGTGGAAACAGGTTGAAGTGCTGGAACACCATGCCGACTTCACGACGGATCGCTTCGATCTGCTTGAGGTCGTTGGTCAGTTCCACGCCATCGACCACGATGCGGCCCTGCTGGTGTTCTTCCAGACGATTAAGGCAACGAATGGTGGTCGATTT
>JAPLSD010000858.1 GCA_026398835.1 Pseudomonas sp. | reverse complement strand
ATCTGTACCGATTTATTGTCCAGAGCGACCCGATGATGGCAGGCCAGGCAAATTTCCCAACCGCCGCCCAGCGCCGCGCCATTGATGGCAGCAACCACAGGTTTACCGAGGGTTTCCAGCGTTCGCAGCTGAGCTTTGAGCCCCAGCACCATATCGTAGAAAGCTTTGGCTTCGGGCTTGCCGACTTTGATCAGTTCATTGAGGTCGCCGCCGGCAAAAAAGGTTTTTTTCGCTGAGGTGATGATCACTCCGGCAATCGACTCTTTGTCGGCCACCAGCCGGGCGACATTGGTGGCCATGGCATCGCGGTAGACCGCGTTCATGGTGTTGGCACTCTGTCCCGGCATGTCGATGGTCAGAACGACGATCTGGTCCTGACCTTTTTCGTAACGGATGGCGTCAGTCATGAAAGTGTTTCCTTAAAGTCAGGGCTCAGAGGCGTTCGATGATGGTGGCAATACCCATGCCGCCGCCGACACAGAGCGTCGCCAGGCCATAGCGCAGGCGACGCACTTCCAGCTCATCGAGCAAAGTGCCAAGGATTGCGCAACCCGTGGCGCCCAGCGGGTGGCCCATGGCGATGGAACCGCCGTTGACGTTGACCTTGTCCGGGTCGATGGCCATGTCGTTGATGAACTTCAGTACCACCGAAGCAAAGGCTTCGTTGACTTCGAACAGGTCGATGTCATCGACCCGCAACCCGGCCTTGGCCAGTGCCTTGCGGGTGGCCGGGGCGGGACCTGTGAGCATGATGGTCGGATCGGTACTGATGACCGCCGTGGCGACGATGCGCGCCCGTGGCTGCAAGCCCAGCTCGCGGCCTTTGGATTCAGAGCCGATCAGCATCAATGCGGCGCCATCGACGATCCCGGAGCTGTTGCCCGGGGTGTGGACGTGGTTGATGCGCTCCACATGGCCGTAGACCCGCAATGCCGTGGCGTCGAAGCCCATTTGCCCGATCATTTCGAAACTCGGTTTGAGAGTGCCCAGGCCTTCCAGCGTGGAGCCAGCGCGAATGAATTCATCGTGATCGAGCAGGACGATGCCGTTTTGGTCCCGCACCGGCACTAGCGACTTGTTGAAGGAACCGTCTGCCCTCGCCCGAGCGGCTTTTTGCTGGGAGTGCAGCGCATAGGCGTCGACATCCTGGCGGCTGAAGCCTTCCAGCGTGGCGATCAGGTCCGCGCCGATGCCCTGAGGCACGAAATGGCTGTGCAGGTTGGTTTGCGGGTCAAGTGCCCAGGCTCCGCCGTCGCTGCCCATCGGCACCCGCGACATGGACTCGACGCCGCCCACGACCACCAGATCCTCGAACCCGGAGCGCACTTTCATGGCGCCGAGGTTGACCGCTTCCAGCCCTGAGGCGCAGAAACGGTTGATTTGCAGGCCGGCCACGCTGACATCCCAATCGGCAACAACCGCAGCAGTCTTGGCGATATCGGAGCCCTGGTCGCCGACCGGCGTTACGCAGCCGAGCACAATGTCATCCACCTGACTGGTATCGAGCGCTGTGCGCTGTTGCAGAGCGGTGAGCAGCCCGGCCAGCAGGTTCACTGGCTTGACGCTGTGCAAGGCGCCATCAGCCTTGCCTTTGCCACGGGGCGTGCGTAACGCATCGAAAATCAAAGCTTCAGTCATGACGTCCTCGAACCGCTGTGCAGGTGAGTAATGCAGAACTCCACCTTAGGCTCAGCAGCGATGGATTCAATGACCGAAGCGCTCGCGGGCCTTGACGGTCACGCTCAGACGAACGGTAGCGAGCTAATTGATGACGTGGATTGAGCAACGGAACTGTCTAGCCAAAGGGCGACCAAGCAGATGGCAATAGGCCTCATAGCTTTTTTAAAGCATTTAGCCATTGGTTGATATGGAATGGATCTAAACAAAGCGCTACGCGGCCCCTAAGGTAAAGCTGTAGGAGGTTGTCGTCGGGCTTTGCCGAGGCCCTCCTCAGAAAGGAAGTACAGCGCTTTGCCGTCATGGAGATATGCAGGCAAGCATTTGACGTTAAATAACAAAAAAGGCAGTCAGCCATGTTCAAACAATCGAAAGTACGTCAGGCCGGGCTCATTCTATTCGCCACTACGCTGCTCCTGATTTTGCCGAACCTCACCAAAGTGATCGGCTAAAGGCGTGGCTGTTTTACAGCGCCCTACTAAATTTGTGCCCTGGTTCGCTACCGGGGTCGGCGCTTGTGTGCCAACCTTCCTGCAAGACTCGGGAGCTCAATAGCTCCGTGTTCGACCGCGTCTCCCAGTCACACTGTGGGGCGACGAACTAACAGACAACATGACGGCGATCATTTGAAACCTTTCATTTTGCTTGGGGCCTTGCTGCTCAGCACGCCCTTGTATGCCGCGCAGCTGGTCCTGGAGCTTGGCGCGGGTAGTCGAACCTGGCAAACCGAGGAATTGCTCAAGCACCCTCAAGCCCGGACGATCACTATTACTGACGATGTTTCCTATAAACGGAACATGAGTTATCGCGCTGTGCCGCTGTCTGCATTGCTGACCGGCATCAACGCCGATGACCATTTGCAGGCGGTGGCGCTTGACGGTTTTGCCGCCGAACTGGCTGCTGCCCCGCTATTGAATCACACCGGGGCTCAAGCCTGGCTGGCGGTGGAAGACCCGCGTAAACCTTGGCCTCCATTGGCCGAGGGAAAGCCAAGTGCCGGGCCGTTTTATCTGGTCTGGAGCAACCCCCAAGCCGGCCATATCAGCCCTGAACAGTGGCCTTTCCAGGTCGCCAGTATCAAAAAACTGGCCGCCGTAGCCGAACGTTTCCCGGCCCTGCGCCCTGATCCGAAGCTAGCGGCGAATGACCCGGTGAATCAGGGTTTCGCGTTGTTCCAGAAGAACTGCCTCGCTTGCCATCGCCTGAACGGCGCGGGTGACGCGCAGTTTGGTCCTGATCTGAACATCCCCTTCAGCCCTACCGAATATTTCGGT
>JAPLSD010000311.1 GCA_026398835.1 Pseudomonas sp. | reverse complement strand
AGCCTGATGGGCGCGGCCAACGAAGACCTGAATCTGAACGCAGTACCGCCGGCCGTGGTGCTGATGGCTGGTCTGCAAGGTGCGGGTAAAACCACTACCGCCGGTAAACTTGCGCGCTTCCTGAAAGAGCGCAAGAAGAAAAGCGTCATGGTGGTGTCGGCGGACGTTTACCGTCCGGCGGCGATCAAACAGCTGGAAATGCTCGCCGGTGAAGTTGGCGTCACCTTCTTCCCGTCCGATCTCAGCCAGAAGCCTGTGGCGATCGCTGAAGCGGCTATTAAAGAAGCCAGGCTCAAATTCATCGACGTGGTCATCGTCGATACCGCCGGTCGTCTGCACATCGACGAAGAGATGATGGGCGAGATCAAGGCCCTGCACGCGGCGATCAAACCGGTCGAAACGCTGTTCGTGGTCGACGCCATGACCGGCCAGGACGCCGCCAACACCGCCAAGGCTTTTGGCGACGCGCTGCCGCTGACCGGTGTGATCCTGACCAAGGTCGACGGTGATGCTCGTGGTGGTGCTGCGCTGTCGGTGCGTGCGATTACCGGCAAACCGATCAAGTTCATCGGTATGGGCGAGAAGAGCGACGCGCTCGAACCGTTCCACCCTGAGCGGATCGCTTCGCGTATCCTCGGCATGGGCGATGTGCTCAGCCTTATCGAGCAGGCCGAACAGAGCCTCGATAAAGACAAAGCCGACAAGCTGGCGAAAAAGCTCAAGAAAGGTAAAGGCTTCGATCTCGAAGACTTCCGCGATCAGCTGCAACAGATGAAAAACATGGGCGGTCTCGGCGGCCTCATGGACAAACTGCCGAACATCGGTGGTGTGAATCTGGCGCAGATGGGTAATGCCCAGGGCGCGGCAGAGAAGCAGTTCAAGCAGATGGAAGCCATCATCAACTCCATGACCCCGGCCGAGCGCCGCGACCCTGACTTGATCAGCGGTTCGCGCAAACGTCGGATCTCTCTGGGTTCCGGCACTCAGGTGCAGGACATCGGTCGCTTGATCAAGCAGCACAAGCAGATGCAGAAGATGATGAAAAAATTCTCTGCCAAAGGCGGAATGGCGAAAATGATGCGCGGCATGGGCGGAATGTTGCCCGGCGGCGGTATGCCGAAGATGTAAAAGTTTCGCGTCGACAGTCATGTCGGCGCCTCCCACATGGACGTGGGATCTCCAGCAAACCCGCGCTTGGCGGGAGCTGACCTGCCGTCGTTCGCGACGGCTCTATAGCAAATCTTGATGGCATGCCGATAGGCGCCGGAAAAAGACATTTGCAAAAGTCCGGATATTCCTTAGAATATGCGGCCTTTCGGGCACCTATGCCCGCTGTGCATTTAGATTTGCAGCACCGACTACAGGAACGATGTTCACATGCTAACAATCCGTCTTGCCCTTGGCGGCTCCAAAAAGCGCCCGTTTTACCACTTGACCGTGACCGACAGCCGCAACCCACGCGACGGTTCGCACAAAGAACAAGTTGGTTTCTTCAACCCGATCGCTCGTGGTCAAGAAGTCCGCCTGTCCGTGAACCAAGAGCGCGTAGCCTACTGGCTGAGCGTTGGTGCACAACCTTCTGAGCGTGTTGCTCAGTTGCTCAAGGATGCTGCTAAGGCTGCGGCCTGAGCAATATGAACGCGACGCCAGCAATCGCTGATGATTTGATCGTTATCGGCAAGATTTATTCGATCCATGGCGTTCGCGGCGAAGTGAAGGTCTTTTCCTTTACTGATCCGATTGGAAACCTGTTGGATTACAAAACCTGGACGCTCAAGCGCGAAGGTGTTGTGCGACAGGTAGAGCTGGTCAGCGGCCGTGTACATAACGGCAAGTTTCTGGTCACAAAGCTCAAAGGTCTCGATGACCGTGAAGAAGCTCGTCTTCTGGCCGGTTTTGAAATCTGCGTGCCGCGTAACCTGTTTCCTGATCTGACCGACGGCGAGTACTACTGGTACCAGCTGGAGGGCCTCAAGGTCATCGACCAACTTGGGCAATTGCTCGGGAAAATCGATCACCTGCTAGAGACCGGCTCGAACGATGTAATGGTGGTCAAGCCTTGCGCTGGCAGCCTGGATGATCGCGAACGCTTGTTGCCCTATACGGAGCAATGTGTGTTGGCCGTCGACCTGGCAGCGGGCGAGATGAAGGTGGATTGGGATGCGGACTTCTAAGCGACATGCCTAGCCTGCGCGTAGAAGTGATCAGTTTGTTTCCCGAGATGTTTTCCGCCATCAGCGACTACGGCATAACCAGCCGCGCGGTGAAACAGGGGCTCTTGCAGCTTACCTGTTGGAATCCGCGAGACTACACAACGGATCGACATCACACTGTGGATGATCGCCCATTTGGCGGTGGTCCGGGCATGGTGATGAAGATCAAGCCCCTGGAAGATGCTCTGGTTCAGGCCAGGCAGGCAGCCGGGGAGGCGGCGAAGGTAATTTACCTGTCGCCCCAAGGCCGACGACTGACTCAGTCGGCGGTACGCGAGTTGGCGAATGAGGAAGCATTAATCCTGATTGCCGGCCGCTATGAAGGCATTGACGAGCGATTTATTGAAGCTCATGTCGATGAAGAGTGGTCGATTGGCGACTATGTACTTTCCGGTGGCGAGCTGCCGGCGATGGTCCTGATAGATGCGGTTACACGACTGCTGCCTGGAGCTTTAGGGCATGCGGACTCCGCTGAGGAAGATTCCTTTACGGATGGTTTGCTGGATTGCCCGCATTACACCCGACCGGAGGTGTATGTGGATCAGCGTGTTCCCGACGTGTTGCTAAGTGGCAACCACGCACATATCCGGCGATGGCGTTTACAGCAGTCCCTTGGGCGGACCTATGAACGACGTGCCGATCTTCTGGAAAGCCGCTCGCTTTCTGGAGAAGAGAAGAAGCTGCTCGAGGAATACATCCGCGAGCGGGACGATAGTTAACAACGTATCGATGGTAAGTCAGACGATTTACCTTAGGAGCACAGCATGACTAACAAAATCATCCTTGCACTCGAAGCAGAGCAGATGACCAAAGAGATCCCTACCTTTGCCCCGGGCGACACTGTTGTCGTTCAGGTGAAAGTGAAGGAAGGCGACCGTTCGCGTCTGCAAGCGTTCGAAGGCGTAGTAATTGCCAAGCGTAACCGTGGTGTGAACAGTGCATTCACCGTTCGTAAAATCTCCAACGGTGTCGGCGTAGAGCGTACTTTCCAGACCTACAGCCCGCAAATCGACAGCATGGCCGTTAAACGTCGCGGTGACGTGCGTAAAGCCAAGCTGTACTACCTGCGTGACCTGTCCGGTAAAGCAGCTCGTATCAAAGAAAAACTGGTTTAAGTCCAGCTTCTGCGATGCAAAAAAAGCAGCCTTCGGGCTGCTTTTTTGTTGTCCATTATTTACCCCGGATCCCTGTGGACCAGATGCTGTCCTGTTCCTTGAAATAGCGAGCTATGAAAGACTAGTGACCGTCATCCCGGTTCACTATTTATTTAAGCGCAGCCTTGAGCTTGCGAATCCTGAGTGCTCATGCCTGCCATCGATCATCCCCTGATAGACCAGTTTCTCGATGCCCTGTGGCTGGAAAAAGGCCTTGCCGAAAATACCCGTGACGCTTATCGCAGCGATCTGGCGCTGTTCAACGGCTGGCTGCAAGAGCAAAGCCTGGAACTGATCAATGCCGGTCGCGAGCTGATTCTCGATCACCTGGCCTGGCGTCTTGAACAGGCCTATAAGCCGCGTTCCACTGCGCGTTTTCTCTCGGGTGTACGTGGATTTTATCGTTACTTGCTGCGGGAAAAACTGATCGCGGTCGACCCGACGTTGCAGATCGATATGCCGCAGCTGGGCAGGCCATTACCCAAGTCCTTGTCGGAAGCCGATGTCGAAGCGTTGCTGACAGCGCCGGACTTGAGTGAAGCCATCGGTCAGCGTGACCGCGCCATGCTTGAAGTGTTGTATGCCTGTGGCTTGCGCGTGACTGAACTGATCAGCCTGACTCTGGAGCAAGTCAATCTTCGGCAAGGTGTGTTGCGAGTGATGGGCAAGGGCAGCAAGGAGCGGCTGGTGCCGATGGGCGAGGAGGCGATCGTATGGGTCGAGCGCTACATGCGCGATGCTCGTGGCGAGCTGCTGGGAGGACGTCCCAGTGATGTGCTGTTTCCCAGTTTGCGTGGCGAACAGATGACCCGACAAACATTTTGGCACCGAATCAAACACCAGGCAAAAGTCGCCGGGATCGGCAAGTCCCTGTCCCCTCATACCTTGCGCCATGCCTTTGCCACCCATTTGCTCAATCACGGTGCCGATCTGCGGGTGGTGCAGATGCTGCTCGGTCACAGCGATTTGTCGACCACGCAGATCTACACTCATGTGGCGCGAGCGCGTTTGCAAGACCTGCACGCCAAACACCATCCGCGCGGTTGAGCGATAAACGACCTCTTGCAAAGGTCTTGCGTCAGCCGCTGTCGGCCCCGCAAGGCTTATGTGGTAGGCTTTGCCGGTTTGCACAGTGGGCGGCTAAAACCCGATGTTTCAGTACCGGCGTTCTATCCGTTCCATTTGTCCGCCTTCAGGAGTT
>JAPLSD010000262.1 GCA_026398835.1 Pseudomonas sp. | reverse complement strand
TATGTCGGTGATCCAGCCGCCGATCACCGGGCCCAGAGTCGGTGCCAGCGAAGCCACGGCACCGATGGTCGCTGCGGCGATCACCCGTTGTTTACCGGTGAAGAAAAAGAACGCGGTGGTGAACACCAGCGGGATCATCGAGCCGCCGAGAAACCCTTGCAGCGCGCGGAAGGCAATCATGCTCTGGATGTTCCAGGCCGCGCCGCACAGCAGGCTGGCCAGGGTGAAACCGACCGCCGAGGCGCAGAACAGCCAGCGCGTGGAAAATACCCGCGAAAGCCATCCCGAGAGCGGAATGACGATAATCTCGGCGATCAGGTAGCTGGTCTGCACCCAGGCGGTTTCGTCGGTGCCGGCCGAGAGCCCGCCACCAATGTCGCGCAGCGAAGCCGAGACGATCTGGATGTCCAGCAGCGCAATGAACATGCCGATGCACATAGTGGCGAAGGCGAACACTTTGGTCGCGGTCGCCATGGACGAGGCATCGAAGGGCTTGGCCGGAGCGGCGAGGGTGCGACTCATGGTGCGTTGGCCTGAGCGACGGCAGCCGACGGTTCTTGACGCTCGGCTTTTGTGTCGACCGAGGCGGTCACCGAGAGGCCCGGACGCAGGTGGCCCAACACCGCGTCATCCGGATCGAGGATGATGCGCACCGGCACTCGCTGGACGATTTTGGTGAAGTTGCCCGTAGCGTTTTCCGGCGGCAACACGCTGAACTGCGCGCCGGTTGCAGGCGCCAGGCTGTCCAGATGACCGTGGAATTCGCGCCCGGGCAGTACGTCGGCGTGGATGCTTACTCGCTGGCCAGGCACCATCAGCCTGAGCTGATCTTCCTTGAAATTGGCATCGACCCACAGGCCGCTGGCCGGCACCACCGACAGCAGTTGAGAGCCGGCAACGGCATAGGCGCCAACCCGCGCCCGACGGTTGCCGATCACCCCATCAATCGGTGCGCGTAACTCGGTGTAACCGAGGTTCAATCGAGCGATATCCCGCTCCGCCTGGGCTTGCATCAATGCCGCTCGGGCCTGCTGTTTCTGGGTGGCGATCACGTTCAGTTGGCGCTGGGTGGCGAGCAATTCGGCCTGGGCCCGAGCGCCGAGGGCTTGTGCGGTTTTGAAGGTGGCGTCTGCCCGTTGCGCACTTTCTACTGAGACTGCGGAACTGCCGACCAGGCGCTTGTAGCGCGCATTGTCATCCCGCGAACGAGACATCTCCGCACCGGTGGCATCGACCCCGGCCCGTGCCTGACTGATCACCGCTTGTTGCAGCTGTTCGGTGGCGTCGAGGTTGGCCAGCAGCGCTTCTTCGGCAGCCACCGCACCCTCGGCCTTGGTCAGGCTGGCGCGGTAGTCCCGTGAATCGAGCCGAACCAGCACGTCACCGGCATGCACCTGTTGGTTGTCGGTCACCAGCACTTCTTCGATATAGCCGGCGACTTTTGGCCCGATCACGGTGACATCGCCGCCAATGTAGGCATCGTCGGTGTCTTCGATAAAACGACCGCTGGTCCACCAATGCAGGCCATAGAACCCGATCAACACCAGCGCGGCAGTGGCCAGAATCATCAGCATCAGGCGCTTGAGCAGGGCTGGCCTGGGCGGGTTCAGTGCGGCGGCGACGCCGGGCTCTTCAACTGCAGTCATGCTGGTCATGGCAGGGCACCTATTGGATGAGACTAATATTACATATATAATATGACGTAGGTAATATTTTGTCGCAAGTGCCTTTTCCGGCCATTCGTCAGGTGTACTTGCTGCTGTATTCAATCCTCGACTTCGGCGGGCGCGCTAACGCTCAGGGCGTCAGTACCAGCGCCCCTTTGACCTGTCCTTGGCGCAGGCAGGCGAGGGCGGCATTGGCGTCTTTCAGAGCAAAACGGGTGACATGGGAATGAATGGGCGTATGACGAATTTCGGCGAAGAACGCCTTGCCATCCTCGCGGGTCAGATTGGCCACCGAACGCAGTATTCGTTCACCCCACAGCAGTTGATAGGGAAAGCCCGGAATATCGCTCATATGGATGCCAGCGCATATCACACTGCCGCCCTTGATCGTCGCTGCAAGGGCCAGGGGTATCAAGGCGCCGACGGGGGCGAATATCAGCGCGGCGTCCAGAGGCTGCGGTGGCGGCTGTTCTGAAGACCCGGCCCAGGCTGCGCCCAGTTTTCTGGCGTAATCCTGGCCTTGTGTGTCGCCGGGGCGAGTGAAGGCATATACCTGCTGGCCACGTGCTAGTGCGATTTGTATGACCAGATGAGCGGCGGCGCCAAAACCATAGAGACCCAGTCGCGGCGCTGTTCCCGCCATCCGCAAGGCGCGATAACCAATCAGCCCGGCACACAGCAACGGAGCGGCCTCGACAGGCGACAGCGCGGCTGGAATGGTGAGGCAAAAGCGCGCATCGGCGAGGACGTAGTCGGCATAACCTCCATCGAGCTGACATCCAGTGAAAAGTGCCTGATTACACAGGTTCTCCCGTCCTGTCAGGCAAAAAGCGCAGTGTCCGCAGGCCCAGCCCAACCAGGGAACGCCGACCCGTCTGCCTATCCAGTAAGGTGCCACTTTCGAGCCAACGGCCACGACCTGACCGACAACTTCATGCCCCGGAACCCGTGGCAGCACCGCTTGAGGGAGCTCGCCGTCGAACAGGTGCAGATCAGTACGGCAGACACCGCAGGCCAGCACCTTGATCAGCAATTGATGGGTGTCAGGTGTCGGGACTGGACGCTCTTCCAATTGCAACGGCTGACCTGGGGAATGTAAAACCATGGCGCGCATGACCATTCTCCAGAGTGAGTAATACTTATTACTGTAGTTCGTGGGGGCAGACCGAATGAGAACCTTGGTGCCCGAGCGTCGTCATTGCGCGAATGCTCGCGCCACCAGGGGAACATGGGCTTCCACGCGTCAGTCAAACGCTATGTGGACAGGTATTAAGCCAGCGTTAGGGCACACCACCTGAAGGAGGTATTGAATGACTTATTATTCCTCTCAACACACTAACTTACGTGACAGGACTGCTGCCGGCCAAAGCCTGGTGGAGCCGCTGCTCAAATACGCCCGAAGAGCCGATGTGATTGTCCTGGCCTTGCCTCGCGGCGGCGTTCCGGTCGCCTATGAAGTCGCCACCGCTCTGGAGGTTTGCCTGGACCTGATGCTGGTCCGCAAGCTCGGCGTGCCGTCCCACCAGGAGTTCGCCATGGGCGCCATTGCCAGCGGCGGCATTCAAATAGTGAATGAGGATGCGCTACGGGCTAACCACATTGATCAACGCACGCTCGAGGCCGTGGTCGCACGGGAAGGCCAGGAGTT
>JAPLSD010000465.1 GCA_026398835.1 Pseudomonas sp. | reverse complement strand
GTGGGCGGCGTGCTGCATATGGCCACCGATTGGGAACCCTATGCCGAGTACATGCTGGAAGTCATGGACGTTGCGCCAGGCTACCGCAACCTCGCCGAAGATGGTCGCTGCGTGCCGCGCCCGACCGAACGCCCGATCACCAAGTTCGAACGCCGTGGCGAACGCCTGGGGCATGGGGTTTGGGATTTGAAGTTCGAGAAGCTGGCCTGATCAGCCAGTGATAGATCGTTCCCACGCAGAGCGTGGGAACGATCGCCGGCCTTCAGCGCCGATCCGCAACCACCCCGATCAATACCAACACCACCAACAACACCGGCGCCAGGCTGTAGTTGTTGAACTGGCTCAAGCCTTTGATGATCCACGGTGTTGCATAGATCAGCGCCAGGCCGCTGCCGATCAGGCACAGCAGGGCCATCAGTGGTACGCGCAGGGCGCCGGCGATGCCGCCCAGGCGTTGTTCGACCCAACCTTTGATGTCCGCGCCGAACAGCACCAGCATGCAGCCGACAAGCGCCAGAGCGATTTCCGATAGGTTGCTGCGGCTCCAGCGTGACACGGTGGCAAGCAGATCGAGTACCAAATCCATTCGATTTCCTTATGTCAGAAAATTCTGCAGCAAGTCATTGAGGAACAACTGTCCGCGCTCAGTCGCCGCCAGACGTGACGGTTCGACCTGCAACAGGCCATTTTGTTCGGCCTCACGACGGCCTTCGGCTAGGCTTTCCAGCGTCAGACCGGTGCGCTCTGGATACAGCCGCGCCTCGACACCTTCAGTCAGGCGCAGAGCATTCATCAGGAACTCGAACGGTAGCTCTTCATTGGTCAGGGTTTTCTCACCGGCCTGAAAGCTTTTAGCCGGATTGAGGTAGTCCTTGGGTAGCCGGGTTTTCCAGGTACGGACGATACGCCCGTCTGGATGGCTGAGCTTGCCGTGGGCGCCGGCGCCGATGCCGATGAAGTCGCCAAAGCTCCAGTAATTGAGGTTGTGCCGTGCGGGTCTGCCAGGTTGGGCATAGGCCGACACTTCGTACTGTGCGTAACCGTGCTCGGCCAACAGCGCCTGACCGGCTTCCTGAATGTCCCACAGGGTGTCGTCTTCGGGCAGGGTCGGTGGCTGGTTCCAGAACACCGTGTTCGGTTCCAGGGTCAGCTGATACCAGGACAGATGGGTCGGCTTCAACGCGATGGCCTGGCGCAGGTCGCTCAGGGCGTCGTCCAGGGACTGATCGGGCAAGCCGTGCATCAGGTCCAGGTTGAAGTTGTCAAAACCCGCCTGACGGGCCATGCCGGCGGCACGTACGGCTTCGTCGCCGTTGTGGATCCGGCCCAGCGCCTTGAGTTTCTCTTCCTGGAAGCTCTGGATACCGATCGACAAGCGATTGATGCCCAAAGCGCGGTAAGCGACAAACTTTTCCTGCTCGAATGTTCCCGGATTGGCTTCCAGGGTGATTTCGATGTCGCTGGCGAACGGTATGCGTTGTTCCACACCTTTGAGCAGACGGCCCAAGGCCTCGGCGCTGAACAGGCTGGGCGTGCCGCCGCCGAAGAAGATCGAGCTCAGTTCACGGCCGTAAACGGCGTGCAAGTCCTGATCGAGGTCGGCCAGCAGCGCGTCGACGTATTCCTCCTCGGGCAGCACGGGGCTGGCGGTGTGGGAGTTGAAGTCGCAATAAGGGCATTTGCGCACACACCACGGGATGTGAATGTACAGCGCCAGGGGCGGCAGCTGGGGCAGGGCCGCGCGGGGCGTTTGCGAACCGCCGAAAATCAGCGGCTGCGCAGTGGATTGCCTGGTCATTTCAGGCCCAGACGCTGGCGCAGCAGATCCATTGCACGGGCGCGGTGGCTGATGAGGTTCTTTTCGCTCGGGCTCAGCTCGGCGCTGGAGCAATCGCGCTCGGGGACCCAGAACAGTGGGTCGTAGCCAAAGCCGTGTGC
>JAPLSD010000798.1 GCA_026398835.1 Pseudomonas sp. | reverse complement strand
GACGCGGCGCCCGCTTCGTCGTTGTGTCGATGTGCATTGGTGGCGGTATGGGCGCGGCGGGGCTATTTGAGCTCTGCTGACGGCCAGTGATAGTCCGGGCTAGGCCATTTGGACGATGTGCCGAGCCCGGAGCAGTCCGATGATCGACGTCAGCGAAAGCCGATTCGCGCGTCGCGCGCAGGCTACGCAGTTAATAAAAAAACAAAAAAAGAACAAGAGGAAAGGCCGCATGAAATTAGTCGAGCACCTGAATCTTGCGCGAGGCACTCGATCATGCGTTCAGTGATTGTTTATCTGGTTTGCCTGATCGTTGCGGCAACCATTGCGTTTACCTTCTCCCCCCATTCGCAACCGCAGATCACGCAAAGCGGTGTGCGCGCGGATCGGATGCAGATCAACGGGCTGCTGAACCTGGCCCATCGGGTAGTCGCCGTTGGCGAACGCGGCAGCATCCTGCTCAGTGACGATCAAGGCGTGTCCTGGCATCAGGCCGCTGTCAGCCCGCAACGAAACCTGTCCCTCACCGCATTGGTCGCACTGTCCGACACGCAATTGCTTGCGGTCGGCCATGACGGCTGGATTCTGCGTTCAGACAATGCCGGCTCTGATTGGCAAGAGGTTCGCTACGACAGCGAACTGGCCGAGCCGCTGCTGGGCATCTGGGCCGCAGGTGGCAATCAGGTGCTGGCCTTTGGCAGTTTCGGCAAGTTCTATCAATCCGATGATGCCGGTTTGAATTGGCACAAGATGCCCCTTGAGGTCGATAGCGCTCACCTCAACGGCATGGATGGCGGCGCCGATGGGCGACGCATGCTGGTGGGGGAGCAGGGGCTGGTCTTGCGCACCGCAGATTTTGGTCAGCATTGGCAAACCCTGCCGCCTTTCTACAAAGGTTCACTGTTCGGTGTCGTTCGTTTGAGCGCCGACCGCTGGGTGACCTACGGCATGCGTGGGCATGTGTTTGTCAGCCAGAACTTCGGCGAGAGCTGGGAGCAGGTCAAGGTCGGCAATCAGCTGCCGCTTTACGGCCATGTGCTACTGCCGGACAACGGCGGACTGTTGATAGTCGGCGCTGGCAGCTCACTGGTGCATCTGGACGCAAGCGGTCGGCTGATTAGCGTCAATCGCCTGGCCGGATTCGGCACGTTGACGTCCGCGGTACTGATCAACGCTCAGACGCTGCTGGTCGGCGGTGAGCGCGGTGTATTCCAGAGCCCCGATGGCAGCGTTGCTGCACTTGGCAAGTGAGAGTCAGATCATGAAAAAAGTGAAAAACCGGGTGACACGCACGGTCGAGCGATGTGCCGATTTATTGATGGTCTGGCGCAAGTCGTTGCTGGTGGTGTTTGTTCTGGTGACGCTGGGTTTGGGGTACAGCGCGACCCACACTCAGCTGGACCCTGGCTTCAACAAGCAGATTCCGGTGCGTCATGAGTACATGATCAACTTCCTTAACTTCAGCCAATATTTCACCGGCGCCAACCGCTTTTTGGTCAGCGTGCGCTGGAAGGGCGAGGGCGATGTTTACAATCGGGAGTTCCTCGACACCCTGAGCAAAGTGACTGATGAAGTCTTCTTCATCTCTGGGGTCAGCCGCTCGAGCGTGACCTCGTTGTTCACCGCCAACGTGCGCTATATCGAAATCACCGAAGATGGGTTTTTTGGCGACGTCGTAGTACCGCCGCGCTTTACCGGCTCTGCCGAGGACCTCGCGCAGGTGCGCAACAACGCAGCGCGCTCGGGGCAGGTCGGTCGGCTAGTGGCCAATGATCTGAAATCAGCGATGGTGCGTGCCGATTTGCAGGACTCGGATCCGCAGACGGGCAAGTCGGTGTCCTATGCTGAAGTCGCCAAACGCCTGGAAGAAATTCGCGCTAAATACAGCAATGATCAGATCGAAATCAACATTGTCGGCTTCGCCAAGTTGGTCGGGGATGTGGTCGAAGGACTGAGCACGGTGATCGGTTTCTTCGTCGTGGCGTTTCTGATTACCGGGCTTTTGCTCTGGCTCTATTCGCGCTCCTTGCGGTTGACCGTGGTCGCGCTGTTGGTTGCCTTGTTGCCGGTAGTCTGGCTGCTGGGGTTGTTGCCGCTGTTTGGGTTGGGCATTGATCCCATGTCGATTCTGGTGCCGTTCCTGATTTTTTCCATCGGGGTTTCCCATGCGGTGCAGATGACCAACGCCTGGAAGCAGGAGGTGCTGGCCGGCAGCGACTCGGTGCAGGCGGCACGGACGGCATTCTGCAGGATTTTCATTCCTGGTTCCCTGGCGTTATTGATGAATGCCCTGGGCTTTGCGGTGATTATGCTCATCGACATTCCCATCGTGCATGAGTTGGGTGTCACAGCCTGCATCGGTGTGATGCTGATGATCATCACTAACAAACTGATGTTGCCGATCATCATTTCCCACTTGAAGCTGGAACGTAGCGCACTCAAGCGCGGCCAAAAAGCGGTACACGGCCGGCACCGACTGTGGTGGCGGCTGTCGGCGTTGGCTGAGCCACGCCCTGCCTTGGCGGTGTTTGCCATCAGCCTGCTGTTGCTGGGGATCGGTGCTTACAAGGCTCGGGATCTGGCGGTGGGTGATATCGGTAGCGGTGCACCGGAATTACGGGCTGATTCGCGCTACAACCAGGATAACCAGAAGATCATCGGCAGTTATTCCATTGGCCTGGATGTGATGTCGGTCTTCGTTCAGGTCAAGGGTATTGAGGAAGCGTGCCTGTCGCCGAAGGTCATGCGTGCGGTCGAAGCCTTCGACTTTCAGATTCGTAGTGTGACGGGCGTGCAGTTTGTGCAGAGTGTGGCGGGCATGAGCAAAATTGTGATTGCCGGCAATAACGAGGGCAATCCGCGCTGGTCCGCCATACCGGGTTCAGCCCGCGGTCTGAGCCAGGGTGCGCGAGCCTATTTGCCTGATGACGGTCTGGTGACCGAAGGCTGCCAACAGATGCAGATCCTGGTATTTCTCACCGATCATGATGGGGCGACGGTGGCGCATGTGGTCAAAGAGGCCCAGCGGATCATCGCTCAGGTCCAGCTGCCGGATGTCCGGTTCCTGCTGGCGGGCGGAAATATCGGGGTGATGGCGGCGTCCAACGATGCGGTCAAACAAGCTGAAATTGTCATGTTGGCAGCGCTGTTCGGCTCCGTTGGTCTGTTTTGCTGGCTGACCTTCGGCTCCTTCCGGGCGGTGCTGTGCATCCTCGTGCCGTTGGCGATTGTGGCGATTTTGTGCAATGCCCTGATGGCCACGCTCGGCATCGGTCTGAAAGTCGCGACGCTGCCAGTGATGGCTCTGGGCGTGGGTGTTGGGGTCGACTACGGGATTTATCTGTACGAGCGGATCCAGCATGAAATGGCTGACGGGGCAGACTTGCGCAACGCGTTTTACCAGGCGATGTGTCAACGCGGTACGGCGGCGGTCTTTACCGCGCTGACCATGTCCATTGGCGTTTGTACGTGGGCGTTCGCACCGTTGAAGTTTCAAGCCGACATGGGGGTATTGCTGTCGTTCATGTTCTTGGTCAATGTACTGGGGGCGATTTTCCTCTTGCCGGCACTCGCCGCCTGGTTCAATCAGGGGCGTCGACTGGTCGTAGATACAACGCTGCCAACCCAGGCTTCATCGGGTCACTACCCGCTCAAGCAAAGTACGGCCGCCAAGGATCCTGGCGGACGTTGAAACACGTGTAAATGAACCAGCTTCAATTATAAAAATAAAAGGGACCGGCCAGCGCGCCGTGCCCAAAGCGAGGAACAGGCTGTGGAAAAAGCTATCTTGAATGTGCAGGCCCTGGCGAGCATGGGTCTGGAACTGGCGGACTACGACCGAGCAGTGGCCGACATCTACGATGGCGCGCTCAGCCCCAAGCTGATGGCGCAGACCTTGCGCAATCTGCGCACTCTTTATGATGCCAACTACGTCACCTTGATTCTGCGGGTGCCGGATCAACCCGATATGGGCTTGATGATCGTGGCCGGTGACATGGAAGGCGAAGGCGAAGTCAGCTACCTGGCCTACCCGCAAACCAATACTCCGTTTGCCGGTCAGGCGCTCGATCAGGTGTTCACGGTAGACGATGTGATGAGCGAATCGGAATGGGTCAACTCGGCTTATTTCAAGGCTTTCTGCGGCCCGCAAGGGGTGTACCACGTGATGGGCGCGGACATTTCCACACCGGATGGCGGCAAGCTTCGCTTTCGTATCACACGGCCTAAAACCTCGCCGAAATTTTCCGATGCAGAACGTGCGCTGTGCACCCTGTTCGTGCCGCATATACGCCGGGCCTTGCACATCCACAACCTGCTCGATCGCAGCGAGTCCATGAGCGAGCTGTTCGCTCAGGCCATCAGTCGGTTGTCAGTGGCGACCCTGGTTCTCGATGAAACCGGCCGGGTCTTGCAACTCAACCCGGTCGCCGAGGAGATGCTCGAAAGCGCCGATGGTTTGAAACTGGTGGGCGGGCGTCTGGAAGCGACCTATCCCAGCGACAACCGCGAACTGCAGCGCTTGGTACGCAATGCTTTTGCCTCTGAGGTCAAAGAAGGCGGGACGACAGCCGAAGCGATGTCGGTGACGCGGCCCTCCGGACAAGTCAGCCTGGGTTTGGTGGTGGAAGCGATTGCTACCCTGCACTGGGCGGATGGCAAGGGCAAGCCGGCGGCGGTGGTGTACATCCGTGATGCGGTGGGCAAGTCCATTGCCAGCGAAGTGGTGACCAAGCAGTTGTTTAATTTAACCAAGGCTGAAACCGCACTGGCCATGGAGTTGGCCAATGGATTGTCTCTGGAGGAGGCCGCAGAACAG
>JAPLSD010000249.1 GCA_026398835.1 Pseudomonas sp. | reverse complement strand
GAGCCGTGGCAAACAAGGTGGTCGTACGCTCGAGATCCAGCGTTTGATCGGTCGTTCCCTGCGCGCTGCGCTGGACATGTCCAAGCTGGGCGATGTCACCTTGTTCGTCGATTGCGATGTGATCCAGGCCGATGGCGGCACCCGCACCGCGTCGATCACCGGGGCCATGGTTGCACTGATCGATGCTTTGAAAGTGATCAAGAAGCGTGGCGGCCTGAAAGGCGGTGACCCGCTCAAGCAAATGATCGCTGCTGTTTCGGTGGGTATGTACCAAGGCGAGCCAGTGCTCGATCTGGACTACCTGGAAGACTCGGCTGCCGAGACTGATCTCAATGTCGTGATGACCAGCACCGGCGGTTTCATTGAAGTTCAGGGTACTGCCGAAGGCGCGCCGTTCCAGCCTGAAGAGCTGAACGCGATGCTGGCTTTGGCGAAGAAAGGCATGAACGAGATTTTCGAGCTGCAAAAAGCTGCACTGGCTGACTGATTGCCCCGACATCCAGCAAGGAGGGCGCCATGAGTGACGAACAACTTCCACTGCCTACACCGAGCCAGGAGGTTCGCCAATGGGCAATGTTTTGTCACTTGTCCGCCTTGCTGGGGATCTGGATTCCTTTCGGTACACTGATCGGGCCGCTGATTCTCTGGCAGATGAAGCGCGAGATGGACCCGTTCATCGATGCGCAGGGCAAGGAGGCGCTGAACTTTCAGATCACCGTCGCCATTGCCTCGGCCATCTGCTTCTTGCTGATGGTGCTGATAATCGGGTTCTTCCTGTTCGGGCTGGTAGCGATTGGTGCCTTGGTGCTGGCGATTATCGGCGGCATCAAGGCCAATGAAGGGGTGCCGTATCGCTATCCCTTCACCTGGCGCCTGATCAAGTAAAATTGACGTCCACAAAAAAGCCGACATTGCTGTCGGCTTTTTTGTGGCTGCGAAAAGATGCTTAGATGGTCAGCGTCCAGTCGTAATCCACGATCAAGGGCGCGTGCTGCGAGAAGCGTGGCTGACGTGGCAGGCGCGCGCTACGTACGAAACGACGCAGGCCCGGTGTCAGCAGCTGGTAATCGAAACGCCAGCCCAGGTTGAGCATCTCAGCCTGTTCGTTGTCCGGCCACCAGCTGTACTGATCGCCTTCACGACTGACTTCACGCAGGGCATCGACATAACCCATGTTGCCGACAATCTCGTCCATCCAGGCCCGTTCAGGCGCCAGGAAACCTGGAGATTGCTGGCTGTCGCGCCAGTTTTTGATATCCAGCTTCTGTTGCGCCACGTAGAGCGAGCCACAATAAATGTACTCGCGACGTTTGCGTCGCTGTTTATCCAGGTAGCGAGCGAAGTCGTCCATAAGCTTGAACTTCTGGTTCAAGTCTTCATCGCCGTTCTGCCCTGATGGAAGCAGCAAGGTCGCGATGCTGACCTTGTCGAAATCGGCTTGCAGGTAGCGCCCGTAGCGGTCTGCCGTCTCGAAACCAAGACCGCTGATGACAGCCTTCGGTTGCAGCCGCGAATACAAAGCCACGCCACCTTGGGCGGGGACTTCAGCTTCGCAGGCATAAAGGAAGTAGCCATCCAGTTGGAAGGCTGGGTCGTCCAGTTCAAAGGCGGAGGCGCGGGTGTCCTGCAGGCAGATGACGTCGGCGTTCTGTGCTTGCAGCCAACTGAGCAAACCACGCTCGACTGCAGCCTGAATACCATTGACGTTCACACTGATGATCCGCATAAATGGCCCCAAAAATCACGTGCGTGTATGATACCCGAGGTCTACCTAATTAGCTAAATCCGTGATATTGGGGCTTTTTTCATGCAGGCGTATCAGCGCGATTTCATTCGTTTTGCCATCGATCGCGGCGTTTTGCGCTTCGGTGAGTTCACCCTGAAGTCCGGGCGTACCAGTCCTTACTTCTTCAATGCCGGCCTGTTCAACAGCGGTTCGGCCCTGGCTCAGCTCGGGCGTTTTTACGCTGCGGCCATCGTCGAAAGCGGCATTTCCTTCGACGTGCTGTTCGGTCCGGCCTACAAAGGGATTCCTTTGGCGGCCACGACAGCCGTGGCGTTGGCGGAGCATCATCAGCTCGATCTGCCGTGGTGTTTCAACCGCAAAGAAGCCAAGGCCCATGGCGAAGGCGGCAGTCTGGTTGGCGCTCCACTGGCGGGTGATGTGCTGATCATCGACGACGTCATCACTGCCGGCACTGCGATTCGCGAAGTGATGCAAATCATCCAGGCCCAGGGCGCCAAGGCTGCTGGCGTGCTGATTGCCCTGAACCGTCAGGAGCGCGGCAACGGTGAGTTGTCGGCGATCCAGGAAGTGGAGCGTGACTTCGGTATTCCGGTGGTCAGCATCGTGTCCTTGACCCAGGTTCTGCAGTTCCTGGCTGATGATCCGCAGCTCAAGCAGCATCTGCCAGCGGTCGAAGCCTACCGCGCGCAGTACGGGATCTGATCTTCGCCAGGATTTGAACCGCAATAAAAAAGGCCCCGCTCAGCAT
>JAPLSD010000119.1 GCA_026398835.1 Pseudomonas sp. | reverse complement strand
TCCCGAGTGGACGCTCAGCGACATTCTGGTCACGCACCATCACCATGATCATGTCGGCGGCGTCGAGCAACTGAAAAAGCTTTCGGGCGCCAAGGTCTACGGGCCTGCGAGCGAAAACATTCCGGCACGCGATGTCGCCCTGAACGACAACGACCGTATTAGCGTACTCGGGAGGGAATTCGAAGTGTTAGCCGTTCCCGGTCATACCTTGGGACATATTGCCTTTTATCATGATGGCTTGCTGTTTTGTGGCGACACGCTGTTCGCAGCCGGTTGCGGGCGTCTGTTTGAAGGCACGCCCGAGCAGATGCACACCTCATTGACGCGTCTGTAGGCCTTGCCTGAAGACACGCTGGTGTACTGCACCCACGAATACACCCTGAGCAATCTGCGCTTCGCCCAAGCGGTCGAACCGAGCAACCTGGACATCGCCGAACGTCTGGCGAAAGTCACTCAACTGCGCGAAGCCGCAAAGATGACGCTCCCCTCCACTCTGGCCCTGGAAAAACTTACCAATCCCTTCCTGCGTACTGGCGAAACATCTGTTAAACAAAAAGCAGACGAACGGAATGGTCTCGATAACCGGGGTCCGAGTACGGTGCCACTATTGATACGAAAATTCTGAATGGTTGACCGCACCCAGTGCGCTTTCTAGAATCGCCCGACATTTTTGCCCGGAACTTACTTCCAGCCAATGTCGTCATTCATTCGTAAAGCCATCAATTCAGACGCATTGACCCGCCTGGCTCAAGCCATCGCGGTGGCTGTGTCCGCCACTCTGGCGGGCTGCCAAAGCACCGGCCATGTCCCGCAAACCGACGCGGCGCACGCTCCTAATCTTTCCAACCGTATCAAACAAAAACCCATCTGGCTCAGCGAGAAACCAAGCCCGCAAGCCGCTCAGGATATCTGGGAACGCATGCGCCTGGGCTTCCAGTTGCAAGAGGGCCTTGGCGTGAACCCGCGTATTGAGCAACAGCGCTTGTGGTTCGCCAGCAATCCGTCGTTTCTGGAAAACGCCGGCGACCGCGGTAGCCTGTATATCCATTACATCGTCGAACGACTCGAAGAGCGCAACATGCCGCTGGAGCTTGCGCTGCTGCCGGTAATTGAAAGTGCCTACAACCCGATGGCCTATTCCCGGGCCGATGCCGTCGGTCTGTGGCAGTTCATCCCGTCTACCGGGCGTTACTACAACCTGCGTCAGACCCGCTTCTACGACGGCCGTCGCGACATCACTGCTTCGACCACCGCCGCGCTGGATTACCTGACCCGTCTGCACGACATGTTCAACGGCGACTGGCTGCTGGCCCTGGCGGCCTACAACTCCGGTGAAGGCACCGTCAGCCGTGCCATCGAGCGTAACGAGAAGCTCGGCCTGCCGACCGACTACTGGAACCTGCCGCTGCCTGCCGAAACCCAGGCTTATGTTCCCAAGCTGCTGGCCTTGTCCCAGGTAGTGCTGGCGCCGGAAGCCTATGGCGTCAACCTCAGCCCGATTGCCAACGAACCTTACTTCAAGGTCGTCGAAATCAGCCAGCGCATGGACTTGTCCCGTGTCGCAGCCGTGGCCAATATCGACGAAGACGAGCTGTTCCAGCTCAATCCGGCCTTCAAGCAACGCACCACCATCGACGGTCCCCAGCATTTGCTGGTGCCGACGTCCAAGGCACAGTTGCTGACTGCCAGCCTGTCGACCATGAAGCCTGAGGAACTGATCAGTCAGCGCCAGCTGAAACCGGTATTCGACGGTATGGACAGCCGCCAGGCCCCCAGATTGAAGCGCAGCTACCGGGTGAAACACGGTGACAACCTGACGCTGATCGCCAAGGCCAACAAGGTCGACGTCAAGGACCTGCAACACTGGAACAATCTGACCGGCAAGAACCTGAAGGTCGGCCAGACCCTGGTCATGCAAGACACCAGCAAAGGCCGTTCCGGACGCGTCAACACGGTGGTGGCGGCCAACACCCAGAAGCAGCAGACCCAATACAAGGTCAAGCAAGGCGACTCGCTGTACATGGTGGCCAAGCGTTTCAACGTTGAAATGCAGCACCTCAAGCGCTGGAATCCTCGGGTTGGCCAAGCGCTGAAGCCGGGCCAGATGCTGACGGTTTACTCCCCGCACTAAGCAGCGTGCCCTGCCATGGGGCTTTTGTGGCGACGGAGCTTGCTCCCTCGCCACAGGTTCTACGATCTGCCGGGCCATCACCTCACAATTGACAGCGCATTAAGTCCCTGCCTTTTTCCTGTCGATACAAGCTGTTACTGTACCGATCACAAAGCCCAAACCGCCTGGATCGAATCTCTGACTTGATGCGTCCCCTCCTCCCGCTCCTGATCAGTCTGGCCTTGAGCTTTTCCGCAAGCGCAACAATCAGCGAAAGCCACGGTTATGCGCAGTTCGGCACGCTCAAGTACCCGGCCAAATTTACCCATTTCGATTGGGTCAACCCGCAAGCGCCAAAAGGCGGTACCTTGCGGGTCATGGCATTTGGCACTTTCGATACCCTCAACCCCTATACGTTCAAGGGCACCAGCCCGGTTTCGACGCCCAACTTCCTGCAATACGGCATCAACGAACTGAACGAAACCCTGATGGTCGGCACCGGCCAATACGCGCCTTCGGGCGATGAGCCGACGTCCAGCTATGGCCTGATCGCCCAATCCGTGGAATACAGCGAAGACCGCAGCTGGGTGGTGTTCAACCTGCGGCCCGAAGCGCGCTTTCACGATGGCACGCCGATCACCGCCTATGACGTGGCGTTCTCCTACCGCTTGCTGCTCAAGGAAGGTCATCCGCAATACCGGACCAACCTTCAGGAAGTCCTGCGGGTCGACGTCCTCAACCCACAACGCATTCGCTTCGTCTTCAAAAGTGCTGGCAACCCACTGATGATCCTGCGTCTGGGTGAGCTACCTGTATTGCCACAGCATTACTGGGAAGGCCGCGACTTCAAGGGCACAACCTTCGAACCGCCATTGGGCAGTGGCCCCTATCGCATCACCCAGGTACAACCGGGACGGCAATTGGTGTTCGAACGGGTCAAGGATTACTGGGGCAAAGACCTGCCGGTCAATCGCGGCAAATACAACTTTGACCGGGTCGAGGTGGAGTTCTACCGCGACAGCGATGTGGCTTTTGAAGCGTTCAAGGCCGGCGAGTTCGATATTTATATCGAGCACCAGGCCAAGAACTGGGCCAATGGCTATAACTTCCCGGCGGTTGGCCGTGGGGATGTGATCAAGGCGCAGATCGCCCATCAGATTCCCACCCAGACTCAAGGGCTGTTCATGAACAGCCGCCGTAGCACCTTTGCCGATATCAAGGTGCGCGAGGCATTGGGCTTGATGTTCGATTTCGAATGGACCAACCGCGCGCTGTTCAGCGGCGCCTATAAACGGGCCATGAGTTATTACCCCAACAGCGAGTTTTCCGCGACCGGCGTCCCGGTAGGCCATGAATGGCTGATGCTCTCGCCGTATCGCAGCCAATTGCCCACCAATCTGCTTACCCAGCCATTCAACCTGCCACAGACCGACGGCCGCGGCATTCCTCGGGAAACCCTGCGCCGCGCCCTCGGGCTTCTGGCTGAGGCTGGCTGGAAGCTCAATGGTCAACGCCTGTTGAACAGCGCCGGCCAGCCCCTGCGTTTTGAAATACTACTGGTCAATCCCAACCTGGAGCGGCTGCTGCAACCCTACGCCGAGAACCTCGCCAGCATCGGCATCGATGCCCGTCTGCGCACGGTTGATCGCGCCCAATACAAACAGCGCCTCGATCAGTTCGATTTCGACATGATCCTGATGACCCTCGATCAAACCCTAAGCCCGGGTCTGGAGCAATGGCAGTACTTCCACTCCAGCCAGGTCGGGGTCAAGGGCAGCAAGAACTACGCCGGTGTCGCCAACCCGGTGGTCGACCATCTGCTGGAACAATTACTCGCTGCCAAAACCCGTGACGAACAACTGGCCGCAGGCAAAGCCCTGGACCGGGTACTGTTGTGGCAGCACTACATTATTCCCAATTGGTATCTCAATTATCATCGCCTGGCGTACCGCAACCGGTTCGCCTTCGTCACCACGCCGCCCTACACCCTGGGCCTGAGCGCGTGGTGGCTGAAGCCTTCGGAGAAAGACCAATGATACCTTCGCGTGCCCTGCTGATGCGGGCCTGCGGCCTGTTGTTTACGGGACTTGCGGGCGCCGCTCAAGCCGCCCCGCTACATGCCCTCACCTTGTACAACGAGCCTGCGAAATACCCGGCCGACTTCAAATTTTTCGATTACGTCAACCCGGATGCGCCCAAGGGTGGAATCTTCCGCCAGGCGGGTTTCGGTGGCTTCGACAGCCTCAACCCGTTCATCAACAAGGGCGTGCCGGCCGGCGACATCAGCCTGATCTACGACACCCTGGCCAAACACGGACTCGACGAGCCATTCAGCGAATATGGCCTGATTGCCGGCAAAATCGAAAAGGCCCCCGACAACAGCTGGGTGCGTTTTTACCTGAGGCCTGAAGCACGTTTCCACGATGGCCACCCGGTTCGCGCCGAGGACGTGGTGTTCAGCTTTCAGACTCTGATGAAAAATGGCGCCCCGATGTACCGTGGATACTACGGTGACGTCGAAGACGTGGTCGCCGAAGACCCGCTGCGGGTGCTGTTCAAGTTCAAGCACAACAACAACCGCGAATTGCCGCTGATCCTCGGGCAATTGCCGGTATTGCCCAAGCACTGGTGGGAAAACCGCGATTTCAGTAAAGGTAACCTCGAGATTCCGCTGGGCAGCGGCCCCTACAAAGTCAGTTCGGTGAAGGCCGGGCGTTCGATTCGCTATGAGCGCGTCAAGGACTACTGGGGCAAGGATCTGCCGGTCAACCGTGGGTTCTACAACTTCGACACCATGGCCATCGATTACTACCGCGACAACACCGTCGCGCTGGAAGCCCTCAAGGCCGGTCAGTTCGACTACTGGCTGGAGATGACCGCGAAGAACTGGGCCAACGCCTACAACATTCCGGCGGTGACCGAGGGCCGGCTGATCAAGGAGCAGATCCCCAACGGCAATCCCACGGGCATGCAAGGCTTCGTCTTTAATCTGCGCCGTCCGGTG
>JAPLSD010000846.1 GCA_026398835.1 Pseudomonas sp. | reverse complement strand
TGGGCAATGGCCGCCAAGGCGCCTAGCCTGTACTGACGATTAATCGAGGTGTGCTATGCGTTTGCTGTTAGTGGAAGACGAGCCTGAGGTCGCGAAGCTCCTGGCTCAAGGCCTGAGCGAAGCGAGTTATGCGGTGGATGTAGCGGTCGACGGGATGCAGGGGCGACGCCTTATCGAAGAGCAGCCTGAGTACGATCTGATCATCCTCGACGTCATGTTGCCCGGGCTCAATGCCTGGCAATTGCTGCAGCAGATTCGCCAACGCGGCGCGATCCCGGTGCTGTTTCTGACCACCAAAGACGGGATTGAAGATCGGCTGCGGGGGCTTGAATTGCACGATGATGATTACTTGCTCAAGCCATTTGCCGTGAGTGAGTTGGTGGCGCGGGTGCGTAAGTTGTTGCGGCGCGCACGGGAGAAGTAAACCTCACCGCAACCCATCCCGAAACTGCCCCGGCGTCATCCCGGTCCAGCGCTTGAACGCGCGGCTGAAGCTGCTGATGTCGGCAAAACCCAGCAAATAGCTGATCTCACTCAATGAGCACTGCGGATCGCGCAGATGCAGCAACGCCAGGTTTTCCCGACATTCATTGAGCAAGGTATCAAAGCGACAACCTTCATCCGCCAGATGCCGCTGCAGGCTGCGCAGGCTCAGGTGCAAGGCCTGGGCGATGCGTTCTGCGGAGGGTTCGCCTTCCGGCAATTGCGCTTCAATGGCAGAGCGGACCTTACGCTCCCAGTTCAATGGTTTTAGTTGTGCAAGGGAGCGTTCGAGCACCGTTTCGTTATGTTCGGCCAATTCCGGGTTGGCGTCGTCGAGATGGCAGTCGAAATCGCTGATGGCAAACTCCAGTCGGTCCTCTTCGGCGGCAAAAAAGATCGGCGCACGAAACACCGTATGCCATTGCTTCGGATCAACCGGTTCCGGACGACGCAGATACACCGCCAGCGGTGCGTAATCGCGACCCAAACGGTTGCGACAGGTACGGACATAGATCGCCGCAAAAGCATCGATGGCCTCGACCGCCGGCCTCGGGCTCCCCTCAGGGACCCTCAAATGAAAGCAATAGCGGTCGCCGTGCAGGCTCAACTCCAGCTCCAGTGCGTCGCTGACCACCTGGTGATAGCGCACGATCCGCTCGAAGACTTCGCGCAGGCTGCCGCTGGCCACCAGCGCATACCCCAGCGCATGAAACGTGGTCGGGCTGACAAAGCGCGAAACCCGCAAGCCGATTGCCGGATCGCCGCTGGCCTTGACCGCCACTTCCCACAGTCGTGTGGTGGCGGACAGCGGATAACGGGCATTTGGGTCGTCCATCAGTTGCGGGTCGAGCCCGGCTTCCCGGCACAGTGCGTCGCTGGTTGGCGTTCACGGCTAGAGCTCTGCGCGGTTACGCAGTGCAGGATGCGAACATCAATAACTAGAGGATGGAAGCATGCAGGGTACTTCTGCAAGTCCCGACCGGCTGAATGCACAACAACGATCAGCGCATATTCGTGAAGTAGTGTTGGCCCAAGGCGTTGAGCTGCGCAAACGCTACCCGATTCTTAACCATCAGGACGCCCTCGGCGTGGGCATTCTGGCCTTTGCGCTGGCCGGGATGATCGGCTCGGCGGCGCTCTATCTCTCGGGGTATATGGCTTGGTGGGTATGATGACCGCACCGGTGGCGCATAAAGTGATGGCCGAGATGGGCGTGCGTTTCAATGATTTCGGCACGTTTGGGCGGGCGAACCGGTTTGTGCGCAAGGAAAAAGCGGGGGGGAAAAGGTACGAACCGTCCGGGCGTGACTCATACCTGTGGCGAGGGAGCTTGCTCCCTCGCCACAGGGCCGCACAAGACTATGATTTTTATATTCCTTTAAGATCTTAATAAATAGCTTCTTATTCCTTAGTGAATATAACTCCGGTCCCTATAATCGGTCTCGAACAGACACGTAGCCGGAGGGCTCCCCATGCGCAACGAATCAATTCGCTATCTGATCGTGCCGGGCTGGCAAGGATCGCCAGAAGATCATTGGCAAAGCCATTGGCAGAAAAGTTTGCCCAACAGCGCGCGCGTGGAGCAGGCCGACTGGCTGACACCGCGCCGTGAAGATTGGGTCGCAGCGTTAGCCGAGGCCATCGCCGCCGATAGCACTCCGGTGATTTTGATCGCCCACAGCCTGGGCTGCATCACCGTTGCTCATTGGGCTGCGCAGGCGCCTGTGAGCTTCTTGCGTCAGGTCCGTGGCGCCTTGCTGGTCGCGCCGGCCGATGTCGAACGCCCTGCCTGCGCGCCG
>JAPLSD010000139.1 GCA_026398835.1 Pseudomonas sp. | reverse complement strand
TCGGCATTCCAGCCACGCCACACAGCCTTCGAGCATTGGCGCGTCGACGACATCGCCGGCAAAGGTTTGCAGGCCATAGGCCTGGAACTTGTCGCGACCTTCGCCCTGAGACAGTTCGAGCCCGGAGGTCGAACCTACGGTTTGCACGATATCGGCCTGAGCCGCGCAGGGAACGTTGAGTACGAAGGTGCCAGAGGCTTCGAGCAGTTGTCGGGTCCAGGTGGACTTATCGAGGACCACGGCAACTTTCGGTGGTTCGAAATCCAGTGGCATGGCCCAGGCGGCGGCCATGATATTGCGTTGTCCGGCGTGGGCGGCGCTGACCAGAACGGTCGGCCCGTGGTTGAGCAGACGATAGGCTTTGGACAAGGGAACCGGACGACGGTGGGAAGCGCTCATGGCGGTCTGCTCCTGAGAAAAGAGCCGATTGTAGCCATATACGGCAAGCGCTCCCATGTGTGCGGTGTTTAGGCCGACAACTGATTGGCAAACTGCCCCACCGCACTAACCACTTTCTGCGCGCCGTCCTGAATCTCGACAATCACCGTGCCTGCTTCGGCAGCCAGTGCCAGACCTTGTTCAGCCTGGAGTTTGCCGTCACTCATCAAGGCCACTGCGTCACGAGCCATGTCCTGGTTCTGACGCACCACCCCGACGATTTCGTCAGTGGCTTTGCTGGTGCGCGAGGCCAGCTGTCGAACCTCGTCCGCTACCACCGCAAAACCTCGACCTTGCTCACCAGCACGGGCCGCCTCGATCGCGGCGTTGAGCGCCAGCAGGTTGGTTTGTTCGGCGATGCCGCTGATAGTTTTGACGATGGTGCCAATCACCAGTGATTGCTCGTTCAACGCTTCGATGCCTTCGCCAGCCTGTTGCATGTGCCTGGCCAGATCGCGCATCACATTCACCGCCTGAGTGACCACCGTCGTACCGCGCTGGGCGCTGCTGTCGGTCTGCAACGAGGTGCTGTAGGCGATATTCGCGGCTTCAGCGACGGCGTGTTCCTGATTCACCTGGTCGGTGATCACCGTGGCAAATTTGACGACTTTGTAGAGTTTGTCATTGGCGTCGGTCACCGGGTTATAAGAGGCCTCCAGCCAGACCACGCGACCATGGCTGTCAACGCGTTTGAAGCGGCCTGCAACGAACTCGCCAGCGTTCAAGCGCTTCCAGAACCCCTGATACTCTGCGCTGTTGTATTCCTCGGGCTCGCAGAACGCGCGGTGATGTTTACCTTTGATCTGCGCCAGGCTGTAACCCATGCCGCTGAGAAACCGGTCGTTGGCCGTCAGCACGATGCCGCCCATATCGAACTCAATCACCGCCGTTGAACGCACCAACGCACCGATCAGGTTTTCGTGTTCACGGGAAGCTTCAATGGTACGGGTCAGGTCGCTGGAGTAGATCGAAAAATTCTTTATCCGTCCGTCCGAGGATCGAACCGGTTGCACGATCGAGCGCAGCCAGGCCTCCTGGCCATTGCCTCTGAGCAAGCGAACCGTTCCGGCAAAGTGCTCACCGCGGGTCAGCGCGACTTTGAAGCGATGGTGAAACTCATCCGCCTTCACATGAGCCGGAACGAGGTCTTCAATGTGCCGCCCGAACACGTCGCCGCTCTTGTAGAACATCTCTGCGGTGAAATTCTGATTCACCGATTGAATGCGTCCATCGGGATCAAGGGTGATGACGAGCATCTCGCTTTCCAGGCTTTCTTTCACTTGCACAAGGCTGGAGAGTTCTTCGCGAAGAGCCGACAGCTCCTGCTTCAAGCGTTTGTTAAACATGGGGGGATGCACCGATGGACAGGGTTGAGAGCGGCATTCAGCCAAGCCATCGGCCACGGAAAATTTTTCTGAAGAGCAACTCATGCTTGCCCTGCAAAAATAGTGGCAGTTTGCTTCTGCCCTGCTCAAAAATCCGGGCTTTCTCACCGCTACAAGGCGCTATAGCGCAATAGGTGCGGTTAACACCCCGAAACCACTGTCCGGCTTCCGACTCCAGGCACACGCGAACCAAAATACGCCGCGCTACCGACTCCGACTGCGCCCATTACCGCGCAATAGATCACGCATATCCACGGGCTCCACGGCATCAAACCGATCAACAGCAGCGGTGTGATGCTTGCCCAAAGTGCGTAGGCAATGTTGTAGGTAAAGGAGATCCCCGAGACGCGGATCCGCGCCGGAAACAGGCTGACCATCACCGACGGCACCGCGCCGACCACACCGCAGCTCAGACCCGCGACCGCATACGCCACACCGATCCAATCGCCACCTGCGATCAGGCAGGTATAGAGCACTGCGATGCCCAGCGGCAGCAGCAGACTGTAGAGCATGACCGTGCGCCAGGCGCCGATGCGGTCGACGATCAGTCCGGCCAGTACGCAGCCGATGTTCAGGAACACGATGCCCAGGCTGCTCAGGGCAAAGGTATGGCTGGCGGTCATACCGAAGGTTTTTTGCATCATGGTCGGGGTGATCACCACAAACACCACCACCGCGGAGGTCAACACGCAGGTCAGGAGCATTGCCGGCAGCATCGCCTGACGATGATCACGCAGCACGGTGCGCAGCGGCAGTTCGACATCGGCTTCGCGACGGGCCTGCATGGCCATGAATACCGGTGTTTCGCTCAACCAGCGACGCAGCCAGACGCCGATCACACCGAACACTCCGCCCAGCAGAAACGGGTAGCGCCAGGCGTAATCGAGGATTTCTGCCGGGGTGAAAACCTGCGCCAGCAACGTCGCGGTCAGCGCGCCGATCAGGTAACCGAAGGTCAGTCCGGCTTGCAAAAAGCCCAGGGCATAACCCCGGTGGCCGACCGGCGCATGCTCGGCGACGAACACCCAGGCGCTCGGCACTTCACCGCCCACCGCCGCGCCTTGCAGCACTCGCAGCGCCAGCAACAGCAACGGCGCGAAATAGCCGATCTGCACGTAGGTCGGCATGATCCCTATCAGCAGACACGGCAGCGCCATCAGCAAAATGCTCAGGCTGAAGACCTTCTTGCGCCCCAGTTGATCGGCAAAATGCGCCATCAAGATTCCACCCAACGGGCGCGCCAGGTAGCCGGTGACGAAGATCCCGAAGCTTTGCAGCAAACGCAGCCATTCGGGCATTTCCGGTGGGAAGAACAGCTGGCTGAGGGTCAGCGCGAAAAATACGAAGATGATGAAGTCATAGATTTCCAGCGCACCGCCCAAGGCTGCCAGCCCCAACGTTTTGTAGTCAGACCGGGAGAATGGCGCCGGTCGCGAATCGGTAATGGCGGTCATAAAACAAACTCTAATAGGCAAAACCACGGCGCCAATGGTCTACGCAAATGCCCGGAGGAACAACCCGTTAGACCATAGTCCTATGTACGCCAAACAGCCCCGGCAAAAACAGACTGATTGTTTTACTGTTGGCACCTGACCAAAAGAGCCGCTGCGGCTCTGCGGACACCACAATAAACATAAAAATTCTCGAGGTATTTCCGTGGCCGCTGATATCGAAGATAGCCGCTATGCCCGCTTTGCCCTGCGTTGCTCCAGTTTTGCCGAGCGCTGGTTTCCCGATTCTTGGGTATTTGCCGCACTGGCGGTGATCATCGTCTCCGTGGCAACCATGACCATGGGCGCGAAACCGACCGATGCCGCCATGGCCTTCGGTGACGGGTTCTGGAGCCTGATCCCGTTCACCATGCAGATGGCCTTCGTAGTGATCGGCGGCTATGTGGTCGCCAGTTCACCGCCAGCGGTGAAGCTGATCGATCGTCTGGCGCGCATCCCGAAAAACGGCCGCTCCGCCGTGGCCTGGGTGGCGCTGATTTCCATGGTCGCGTCGCTGTTGAACTGGGGCTTGTCGTTGGTGTTCGGCGGGTTACTGGTTCGTGCCTTGGCCCGGCGCACTGATTTGCGTATGGACTATCGCGCTGCCGGTGCCGCAGCCTACCTGGGGCTCGGCGCAGTCTGGGCGCTGGGGCTGTCTTCGTCCGCCGCACAATTGCAGGCCAACCCGGCCAGCCTGCCGCCATCGATTTTGTCGATCACAGGCATGATTCCGTTCACTCAGACCATTTTCCTTTGGCAGTCCGGCGCCCTGCTGTTGGCGTTGATCGTGGTCTCGCTGATCATCGCCTACGCCACCGCGCCGGGTCCGGCCAGTGCCCGTGATGCCAAGGCCTGCGGGGTCGACCCGAGTTTCAACATCCCTGAACCGCAGCCGCGCACACGCCCCGGCGAATGGCTGGAATACAGTCCGGTGCTGACGATTTTGCTGGTGCTGTTGGCGGCAGGCTGGCTG
>JAPLSD010000368.1 GCA_026398835.1 Pseudomonas sp. | reverse complement strand
TGCGGAAATCTCCATTCGCCGCAAAGTGACCCGCGACAGTCAGAACAGTTATTTCCTCAACGGCACCAAATGCCGCCGTCGAGACATCACCGATATCTTCCTTGGCACCGGCCTCGGCCCACGCAGTTACTCGATCATCGAGCAGGGGATGATCTCCAAGTTGATCGAGGCCAAGCCCGAAGACTTGCGCAACTTCATCGAAGAAGCGGCAGGGATCTCCAAGTACAAGGAGCGCCGGCGCGAGACCGAAAACCGCATCCGTCGCACCCACGAAAACCTCGCTCGCCTGACCGATCTGCGTGACGAGCTGGAGCGTCAGCTCGAGCGTTTGCACCGTCAGGCTCAGGCCGCCGAAAAGTATCAGGAATATAAAGGTGAAGAACGTCAGCTCAAGGCTCAGCTGTCAGCGTTGCGCTGGCAGGCACTGAACGAGCAAGTCGGCCAGCGCGAATCGATCATCGGCACCCAGGAAGTCAGCTTCGAAGCGCTGGTGGCCGAACAGCGCAATGCCGACGCCAGCATCGAGCGGCTGCGTGATGGCCATCACGACCTCTCCGAACGCTTCAACCTGGTTCAGGGGCGCTTCTATTCGGTCGGTGGCGACATTGCCCGGGTCGAGCAGAGCATTCAGCATGGTCAGCAGCGTTTGCGGCAGTTGCAGGACGACTTGCGCGAAGCCGAGCGTTCGCGGCTGGAAACCGAATCCCACCTGGGCCTCGACCGTACCTTGCTGGCGACCCTTGGCGAAGAGCTGCACACGCTCGAGCCCGAGCAGGAAGTCACCAGCGCCGCCGCGGAAGAAGCCGCCGCCGCGCTGGAAGAATCGGAAACCACCATGCATGGCTGGCAGGAGCAGTGGGACAGTTTCAACCTGCGCTCCGCCGAGCCGCGTCGTCAGGCCGAAGTGCAGCAGTCGCGGATCCAGCAACTGGAAACCAGCATGGAACGCCTCGCCGAACGTCAAAGGCGTCTGGCTGAAGAGCGCACGTTGCTTGCCGCTGACCCGGAAGATGCGGCGATCCTCGAACTCAGCGAACAACTCGCTACCAGCGAGATGACCCTGGAAGAGTTGCAGGCCCGCGAAGAACAGCTGGTCGAGCGTCTTGAACAATTGCGTCACCAGTTACAGCAAGCCAACCAGGGCCAGCAACAGGCTCAGGGTGAGTTGCAGCGCCTCAATGGCCGACTGGCGTCGCTTGAAGCCTTGCAGCAAGCTGCGCTCAACCCGGGCACCGGGGCCGCCGAATGGTTGCGCGAGCAGCACCTGGCTGAGCGGCCGCGTCTGGCAGAAGGTCTGCGGGTTGAAGCCGGTTGGGAACTGGCGGTGGAAACCGTGCTCGGCGCCGATCTGCAAGCGGTACTGGTCGATGACTTTGCCGGCTTCGATCTGGCCGGTTTCCAGCAGGGCGACTTACGCCTGCTCAGCCCAGCCAATGATGGCATTCGCGTGCCGGGTAGCTTGCTTGACAAAGTCGAAGCCGAGATCGATTTGTCGCCTTGGCTGGGGCAGGTCAAGCCGGTGGAAAGTCTTGAGCAGGCCTTGGCCCAGCGCGGTCAATTGGCTGCCGACGAAAGCTTGATCAGCCGTGATGGTTATTGGGTCGGTCGATATTTTCTGCGGGTGCGTCGCGCCAGTGAAGCAGAAAGCGGCGTGCTGGCCCGAGGGCAGGAATTGCAACGTTTGGGGCTGGAGCGTGACGAGCGCGAAGCGACCCTGGCGACTCTTGAAGAGCAGCTGCAGACCTTGCGCGAACAACAGCTTCAGCAGGAAGACGCGCGCGAACAACTGCGTCGTCGCCTGCAAGATGAAGCGCGGCAACAAGGCGAATTGAAAGCGCAGCTTTCTGCCGGTAAAGCCAAGGTCGAGCAGCTGACCCTGCGTCGCACGCGTCTGGATGAAGAGCTTGGCGAACTGGCTGAGCAGCGCGCCCTCGAACACGAACAGGTTGGCGAGGCGCGCCTGCAATTGCAGGATGCCATCGACAGCATGGCAATCGACACCGAGCAGCGCGAATTGCTGCTGGCTCAGCGCGACAGCCTGCGCGAGCGCCTGGATCGTGTGCGTCAGGAAGCCCGTCAGCATAAGGATCACGCACATCAACTGGCGGTGCGCCTGGGTTCGCTCAAGGCTCAGCACGATTCAACGCGTCAGGCGCTTGAAAGGCTTGAATTACAGTCCGAGCGGCTGACTGAAAAAAGCGAACAGCTCAGCCTCAATCTGGAGGAGGGTGAAGCGCCGCTGGAAGAGTTGCGTCTCAAGCTCGAAGAACTGCTCGACAAGCGCATGACGGTCGATGAAGAACTCAAGACTGCACAAATCGCTTTGGAAGACGCCGACCGTGAACTGCGCGACGCCGAGAAGCGCCGTAGCCAGGCCGAGCAGCAATCGCAGTTGATCCGTAGCCAGCTTGAACATCAGCGTATGGAATGGCAGGCCCTGACCGTGCGCCGCAAGACCTTGCAGGATCAATTGCTGGAAGACGGCTATGATCTGCACGGTGTCCTCGCTACGCTCACCGCCGAGGCCAACGAAAAGGACGCCGAAGAAGAGCTTGAGCGTATTGCCGCGCGGATTCAGCGACTGGGCGCGATCAACCTCGCGGCCATCGATGAATATCAGCAGCAGTCCGAGCGCAAACGTTATCTGGATGCTCAGGATGCTGACCTGGTCGAAGCCCTCGACACGCTGGAAAACGTGATTCGCAAGATCGACAAAGAAACCCGGAATCGCTTTAAAGATACCTTTGATCAGATCAATGGTGGTTTACAGGCACTATTTCCGAAAGTTTTCGGTGGTGGCAGCGCTTATTTGGAACTGACGGGCGAAGATCTACTCGATACAGGGGTAACGATCATGGCGCGTCCGCCCGGAAAGAAGAACAGCACCATTCATTTGCTCTCCGGTGGTGAGAAAGCTCTGACCGCGCTGGCACTGGTATTTGCCATCTTCAAGCTGAATCCGGCGCCATTCTGCATGCTCGACGAAGTTGACGCTCCGCTGGATGACGCTAACGTTGGACGCTACGCCCGACTGGTGAAAGAGATGTCGCAGACGGTGCAGTTCATCTATATCACCCACAACAAGATCGCCATGGAAATGGCCGATCAGTTGATGGGGGTGACGATGCACGAGCCTGGTTGTTCTCGCCTTGTGGCAGTTGATGTCGAGGAGGCGATGGCAATGGTGGACGCCTAAGTCGTTGTGCGTAAGATGATTTTCTACAGGGTGTAGGAGGTTTTATCTTCCGCGACTTGCTGGCCAATCGACATATTGGCTGAAGCCATTGCGACAGACGGTGTAAAGTTATCTTTGGTCATGCTAGTTTAATGTCAATTTTTCGTATGCGTGGGCAAAACGCCTGTCAGAACATAGAGTTGGCGCCACGTTTTAAAGGGGTTTGCAGCTTGCTAAACCCTTTTTTCATCAGCATTTTTTATAGAGGCACGGGATTACATGGAAATCGGTCTGCGCGAGTGGCTGATAGTCATCGGCATTATTGTTATTGCCGGTATTCTTTTTGACGGCTGGCGCCGCATGCGCGGTGGTAAGGGCAAGCTGAAATTCCGCCTGGACCGCAGCCTGTCCAATTTGCCCGACGAGGACACCAGTGCCGAACTGCTGGGCCCGCCGCGTGTGCTGGACAACCATAAAGAGCCGCAACTGGACGAGCATGACTTGCCGTCGGTGAGCATGCCTGTCCGTGAACCCCGTGAATCGGGCTCCAAACGCGGCAAGCGTGGAGGCGAACCGCATCAGGGCGACTTGAACCTCAATCTCGACCTGGATGGCGGCCCGAGCTTCAGCAGTCGTGACGATGACTTCCCGGATGAAACCCGTTCTTCCGGCACCGCTCACAAAGAACAGCCGCAAGCGGAAGAAGTGCTGGTGATCAGTGTGATCTGCCGTGACGCTGGCGGCTTCAGAGGCCCGGCTCTATTGCAGAACATTCTGGAAAGCGGCCTGCGTTTTGGTGAGATGGATATCTTCCACCGCCACGAAAGCATGGCCGGCAATGGCGAAGTCTTGTTCTCCATGGCGAACGCGGTCAAGCCGGGCGTGTTTGATCTGGACGATATCGACCACTTCAGCACGCCAGCTGTGAGCTTTTTCCTCGGCTTGCCTGGTCCGCGTCATCCAAAGCAGGCTTTCGACGTGATGGTTGCCGCTGCTCGCAAACTGTCCCAGGAGCTCAATGGCGAACTGAAGGACGATCAGCGCAGCGTACTGACCGCCCAGACCATCGAGCATTACCGTCAACGCATCGTTGAATTCGAACGCCGCGCCCTGACCCAGAAGCGCTGAATAGATCGCCTGTAGGAGCACGGCTTGCTGGCGATGGCGTCCTTGAGATCGCCATCGTCGAAACGCCGCCCGGACCAAGCCCTGCTCCTACACGCCGCATTAACAGATTGAGCAGCCTCGGCTGCTCTTTTGCTTTATGAGAGAACACCCATGACCGCCGCCGAAAACCGCATTCTAGAGCTGCGCGCTGAGCTGGATCAGCACAACTACCGTTACCACGTACTCGACGAGCCGAGCATTCCGGACGCCGAATACGACCGGCTGTTCCATGAACTCAAGGCGCTGGAAGCGGCGAATCCCGAACTGGTAACCAGCGACTCGCCGACCCAGCGAGTCGGTAGTGCGGCGCTCTCGGCCTTCACTCAGGTGCGTCATGAAATACCGATGCTCAGCCTTGGCAACGCCTTCGAAGAAACTGACATGCGAGAGTTCGACCGTCGGGTGACTGAAGGTCTCGATCTGCCGGCGGGCGACCTGTTTGGTGGTGGTGTGGCGGTGGAATACAGCTGTGAGCCGAAGCTTGATGGCCTCGCGGTCAGCTTGCTGTATCAGGATGGCGTGCTGGTGCGCGGCGCGACTCGCGGCGACGGCACCACGGGCGAAGACATCAGCGTCAATGTACGGACTGTTCGTAACATCCCGCTCAAACTGCAGGGCAGCGGCTGGCCGCCCGTGCTGGAAGTGCGCGGCGAAGTCTACATGTCCAAGGCCGGTTTTGAACGGCTCAATGCCACGCAACTGGAAGCCGGTGGCAAGACCTTCGCCAACCCGCGC